>JBOHCW010000429.1:0-9386 GCA_050725375.1 Actinocrinis sp.
GTACAACGGCGGCGCCGTGGTCAGTTACAACGGCGACCAGTGGACCGCCAAGTGGTGGACCCAGGGCGACATCCCCGGCAGCAACGCGCAGGGCGTCTGGACCGATGGCGGCGCCTGCTGACCGGAAATCGGGCGACGAAGTAACCCGGTAACGCGGTAGCACGCACGGATTCACCTGCACCGACCGCACGCAAGCACGCGGGGCGCGGACGTACCCACCGTCCGCGCCCCGCGTTGCGTTCGCCTGCAACAGGTCAGGGGCTCATACCCATTCGACCTGCAACCTTAGGTCACCCTGAATCCGTTTACAGCACGCATTGGCGTGCTCGACCTGAGCAAACTTAACCAACCCATTGCCACACTGATCGTTTTCCCGATCAGGTTACGGAATGGTAACGATCGAACCGGCGATTGGTCCCGGCGCGGAAAGGATCCGTTTCGTGGATGTCCCGAACACCCGCTACGGATAAAGGACCTGACGCCATGTCGCTTTCACATCGGTCGCGAGCCTTCCGGCTTCCGGCACTCGCCGCGCTGACCGCCGGCGGGGTCGCGTTGGCCTTGGCGGTCACCGCCGACCCGGCCGGGGCCAACTCGTCGTTCCGGGGGTCCGACGACCACCACGGCGAGCAGTTCACCCAGACCAACCTGGTCGCGGACACGGCCGCCTTCGGCGCGCAGCTGGTCGATCCGAACCTCAGAAACGCGTGTGGCATGTCGCTCAGCGCGACCTCTCCGATCTGGGTGTCCGACAACGCCGCCGGCGTGAGCACGCTGTACTCGGTGGCGGCCGGCGGCACCGGCGTCACCAAGGTCGGGCTGACCGTGGCCGTCCCCGGCGGGCGCGCCTCGACCGGTGACGGGCCGAGCCCGACCGGGCAGGTGTTCAACCCGACCACCGGCTTCGTGGTGAGCTCGGCGGCCGGCAGCGGGCCGGCCAAGTTCATCTTCGACTCCGAGTCGGGGCAGATCACCGCCTGGAACCCGGCCGCGGCGCCGACCGACGCGATCGTCGAGTACTCCTCGCCGACCGCCGTGTACAAGGGCCTGACGATCGCGACCGGCGACGCCGGGACCTTCCTGTACGCGAGCAACTTCCACGACGGCACGGTCGACGTGTTCGACTCCGCGTTCCACCCGGTGACCATGCCGGGGGGCTTCAAGGACAGGACGCTGCCGGCCGGATACGCGCCGTTCGGCATCCAGAACCTCAACGGGCTGATCTACGTCAGCTATGCGCGGCAGAACGCGGCCAAGCACGACGACGTCGCCGGCCAGGGCCGCGGCTTCGTCGACGTGTTCACCGCCAACGGCTTCCTGGTCGAGCGGCTGGCCTCGCACGGCGCGCTGAACTCGCCCTGGGGGCTGGCCTTCGCGCCGGCTGGCTTCGGCCGCTTCGGCGGCGCGCTGCTGGTCGGCAACTTCGGCGACGGGCACATCAACGCCTACGACCCGTTCAGCGGCCGGTTCCTCGGACAGCTGCGCGACGGGCACGACCGGCCGGTCGTGATCGACGGGCTGTGGGGCCTGACCTTCGGCACCGCGTCCACCGGCGGCACCGGCACCCTGCTGTTCAGCGCCGGCCCCAACGGTGAGCAGGACGGACTGTTCGGCGCGCTCAACCCGGCCAAGTGACCGCAGCGGCGGTGCATCGGCCACAATCGCCGCCGCCGCCGAGTCGGTAACGGTTGCCCGCGGTGTGATCACCGGCTTAGATGAGGACTGACACACCAATGACTCACTCGTGATCCCGGGTTCCGGCCGCGTCGTGCGGGCCGGGCCGGTCCCGGGATCACAGCCGTCTGCGCTACTCAGTGCGGCGGGTGAGGCGTCTGAAACTTATGACAACGATGTCGGTGCGAGGGAGTCTCTAGTAGCGGTGCCTTCGGGCGCCGGTACGCGGACTCCGACACGGGGCGAAACGGCATCACCGCAACATCCGACCGCACGGCTACCTAGTGAGCGATTGCAACCGCACATGAACATGGTGATCTTCCTTATCATCATCGGCCGCTGACCCGCCCCGCAGCACCACGGCGGCGGCCGATGTCAACACACCGTAACTATCAATGCACTGCAATAATCCTGGCCGGACCGGTGCCCGGCACGGCGGCGGCGTCCCGCCGTGTGGTCTCCGCCTGGTGCTCATCGCGCCGGGCGGCGTCTCCTTGGGCCGCCACCTCGGCGATTCCGCGCTCGGCCGCTTCGGCGTCGAGGTACCTGCCGGGCTGCGCGGGCGTCCCCGAGGTCCGGTCGATCCGGTACACGAGCGGGACGCCGGTCGGGATGTTCAGGCCGACGAACCGCTCGTCGTCCAGGCCGTCCAGGTGCTTCACGAGCGCGCGCAGCGAGTTGCTGTGCGCGACGACCAGCACCGTGCCGTGGTCGCGCAGGTCCGGCAGCAGCACGTCGTACCAGTACGGCAGCAGACGCGCGGTCACGTCACGCAGCGACTCGGCACGCGGCACGTCGCCGGCCAGTTCGGCGTAACGCGGATCGCGCGTCAGGGCAAGCCAATCGCCCTCAGGCAGCGGTGGTGGCGTGCCGTCGTACGAGCGGCGCCACGCTGTAAAGCGTTCGTGCCCGTATTCGGCGCGCACGGATGCTTTGTCGCGGCCGACCAGCGCACCGTACTGCCGTTCGTTAAGGCGCCACGATCTGCGCACAGGCACCCACGGCCGGTCCAGTTGGTCGAGCACTTCCTCGGCGGTGTGGATCGACCGCTTGAGCAGCGAGGTGTGCACGACTGAGGGCTCGGCGCCGCGCAGCAGCGTGCCGGCGTAGGCGGCCTGGGCCAGCCCACGCGGCGTCAGGTCGATGTCCGCCCAGCCGGCGAACAGGTTGCCGTGGTTCCACTCGCTCTCGCCGTGGCGCAGCAGCGCCAGGGTCGCCGGGGACGCGTCCACGCGCGGCTGACCGGCCGTCAGCCGGCCGCGGCGGTCTCGGCCGCGAACGGGGTGTCCACGCCGACCCGGCCGACCTTGTTCGCGCCGCCGGGCGAGCCGAGCGGGGCGTCGCGGCCGGGCAGGGTCTCGGTGAAGAACGCCGCGTTGTCCTGTTTCCAGGGCCGCTTCTCCTCGGTCAACCGCAGGTCGGAGGAGATCGCCGTCACCGGGCAGGCCGGCTCGCAGGCGCCGCAGTCGATGCACTCGCGCGGGTTGATGTACAACTTGCGGTCACCCTCGTAGATGCAGTCCACAGGGCACTCCTCCACGCACGACCGGTCCTGCACGTCGAGGCAGTCCGCACCGATGAAGAACGGCATGGGCACTCCTTGGATCTCTGAACTCTGTGGGCCTTCGTGCTGTGGCTCTGGATGCCTGTAGCTCTGGATGCTGTGGCTCTGCGCGCTCAGGCCGCTGTGGCGGTCGAGTGGCCGGGGAACAGTTGCGCGGACGCGTCACTCGCGACGACCGCGTTGTTGACCGCGAGGGCGGCCTCGCCGAAGCCGACCGAGATCAGCCGGACCTTGCCGGGGAACTCGGTCACGTCGCCGGCCGCGTAGATGCCGGGCACTCCGGTGCACATCGTCGAGTCCACGACGATGTGCCGGTCGACGATGGTCAGACCCCATTCGTTGAGCGCGCCTAGGTCGGCGGTGAATCCGAGGGCGGCGACGATCCGCGTGCAGCCGAGTTCGTGATACTCGCCGTTGGCCGTGTCTCGCAGGGTGACCTTCTGCAGCCGGTCGTCGCCTGACGTCGCGTGTACGACGTAAGGCGTGCGGATGTCCACAGACGACGCACGCAGTTCGCTCACGGACCCTGCGTGCGCGGTGAACACGCCACGGCGATGCGCGAGCGTCACGGATCGGGCGATCGGTTCGAGGGTCAGCGCCCAGTCGACCGCGCTGTCGCCGCCGCCGACCACGAGCACGTCGCAGTCCGCGTATTCGCTCGGCTCGGTGACGAAGTACTCGACGCCGCGGCCGAGGTACTCCGAACCGGCCGGCAACGGGCGCGGGGTGAAGGTGCCGATGCCGGCGGCGATCACGATCGAGGTCGTGGTCAGCTCCTCGCCGGCCCGGGTCTCCAGGCGCAGCCGGCCGTCCGGTAGGCGCACCAGCTTCTCCGCGGAGTCGCTCAGCAGCCAGTGCGGACGGTAGGTCTCGGCCTGTTCGAGCAGTCCGGCGACCAACTCCCGGCCGCGCACGCCGGGCAGCCCGGCCACGTCGTGGATGCGCTTCTCCGGGTACAGCGCGGCGACCTGCCCGCCGGGCTGCGGCAACGAGTCGATGACCGCTGTGCGCATGCCGCGGAAACCCGCGTAGTAGGCGGCGTACAGGCCGACCGGGCCGGAGCCCACGATGACGATGTCGACGTCCAGCAACGCATCACGCTCCTCAATGGTCCTACCATTAGACCATATTGCGAAGCGTGGATCAACGCCGGACACCGCCGCCGCGGAAACGTGACCGACCGGACTGCCCGCTACGCGCCGCCGGCCCGGCTGGCCTGGGTGCGCGCGACGCGTTTGGCGGTGCGGTCCAAATGCACGCGCATGATCTCCTCGGCGCGCTCGACGTCCCGGCGGGCCACCGCCTCGACGAACTCGCGGTGCTCGCCGACGCCCTTGACGCCCATCAGCGGCGCGACGACCTGCGCCTCGCGCAGCGACATCAGCAGCGGGCCGTGGAACGAGTGCACCAGCATCTCGATCGCGGAGTTGTGCGTGCAGGCCGCGACGCGTACGTGGAAGGCCGCGGACATCGGCATGCCGTAGGTGCCCTCCTTGAGGGCGGCCTGGTGCTGGGCGACCATCTCGCGCAGCTCGGCGATGTCCTCATCGGTGGCCCGCTCGACCACCTTGGGGATGATGCCGAGCTCGACCACCTGCCGCGCCTCGGTCACCTCGGTGGCCGTCAGCGGGGAGAGGCTGATCAGGTCGGCCAGGCCCGAGCCGATCCTGGTCGAGTCGGGCGTGGTGACCACGGCCCCGCCGCGCGCGCCGACCCGGATCTCGATCAGCCCGCCGGCCTCCAGCACGCGCATGGCCTCGCGCACGGTCACCCGGCTCACGCCCATCCGCTCGCCGAGGTCGCGCTCGCTGGGCAGCCGGTCGCCGGGCCGCAGCTGTTCGCTGCGGATCAGCCCGCGGATCTGCTCGACGATCGCCTCCGACATCCGGTTGGAGGTGACCACCGAATACAGGTCCGCCGACCGCTGCGCGCCGGCGGCTCCAGAGGCCGTCTTGGTCTCACTCATCGCGCCATGCTCTCACGCGCCGGGTGTCCGTACCTTGTACGACCGCTCATATCGGGCCTCGCTTGCCGTCGAGTATCGTCCATATGATCATAGAGTCTAATGGTCATACCACTCGGTCACCAGACGCAGCCTCCCGGCAGGCGTCCGTGCCCGACGAACGAAGGGGCGCGATGACCGCCGACGAGCACTCCGAGTTGCGGGAACGCATCGCCGTGGCATGCCGCATTATGGCGGTCACCGGTCTGGTGGAGAACATCCTCGGCCATATCAGCGCTCGCATCTCTCCCGAAGAGCTGCTGATCCGGTGCCGGGGCCCGCGCGAGGCGGGCCTGGCGTATACGACGGCCGAGGACGTGCGCGCGGTTCCGCTGCGCGGCACGGCGGCGTCGGGCGCGACCGGCGAATGGCGGCCGCCGAACGAGCTGCCGATCCACACCGCCGTGCTGCGTGCCCGGCCCGAGACGACCGTCGTGGTGCACGCGCACCCGCCGGCCGTCGTCGCGTTCTCCCTGCTGGACCGGCCGCTGGAGCCGATCTACGGCGCGTACGACATCCCCGGCTCGCGGCTCGCGGCCGACGGCGTGCCGGTCTGGCCGCGCTCGGCGCTGATCAACTCGGACGCGCCGGCCGGCGAGATGCTCGGCGCGATGGGCGAGCGGCCGGCCGTGATCCTGCGCGGGCACGGCGTGGTCACGGCGGCGAGCGGCCCGCCGCACCTGGCGGTCGCCGAGGCGGTGCTGACCGCGCTCGCCGTGGACGCGCTGGCCCGGCACTCGCTGACCGTGCTGCAGTCGGGCGGCACGCCGCGCCCGATCGGCGCCGAGGACCTGGCCGCGCTGCCGGACCTCGGCGGCGGGTTCAACGTCGAGGTGCTGTGGCGCCACCTGGAGCGGCGGCTGCGGGACGCGCAGGGCGGGCGGGCCGGCGCCGGCGGCGACGCGCCGGATGCTGAGGTAGGCGAACTATCCGTTACCCGGTCTTGACACGGCCCGCGGTCCGGGCTTTAGTCTCGTAATGGCTCATTGGTTAGTCCATTAGGAGAATGCTGATGCGGGACGATTATCTCAAAGGCGTGCTGTCCAGCGAGAAGAAGAACCTCGACTCCTCCGAGATCGCGGCGCGCGACGAGTTCAATCGTCAGCATCCCCCGGTCAAGGGCCTGGTCGTCGAGGACGACCTGCGCAAGATGGAGCTGCCGGCCCGGCCGTGGCGCAACAACCGCGGCCGCTACATCGACCTGGCGGACTACGAGGTACTCGGCGCGCACATCTCCGAGCTGATGCCGGGCGGCAAGTCGGTGCGCCACCGGCACACGACCGAGGCGTACCTGTACGTCGTCAAGGGCCACGGCTACTCGCTGATCAACTACGACGACGAGCCGGTCGAGGCAGTCGAGTGGCAGGAGGGCACGCTGTTCGCCCCGCCGCGCTGGGCCTGGCACCAGCACTTCAACCTGGACGGCGACGACACCTCGCGCTACCTCGCGATCCAGGACACCGGCCTGCTGCGTACCCTGCGCCTGCACAACATCGAACGGCACGCGGTGCAGCTGACCGTCGAGGACGGCAAGAAGCTGCTCGACGAGGCCGTCAAGAACGGCACCGTGCACGGCGCCCGGCACTGACCATCCGGCGCGCCACTGGGAAAAAAGGCGGGCGGGCGCTGGGTAACTCTCCATACCCAGCGGCCGTCCGCCACCTCGTGTCAGGACGCTGTGCCGATCGGCCGTGCAGCCGTGCCGATCACGGCTCTCTCAAACCACGACTTTGGTCATGATCCCCTTCGGGAAGACCTCGTCCGCGGTGGCCGGCCGGTGCGCGATCCCCTGCTGGTGCGCGTAGCCGAGCAGCTGGTCGACCGTCGACCGGTTCGGCTCGATGCCGTACGGGAACGGGTCGCCGCCGAACGCGTCGGCCATCCGTCGCCCGTACGCGGGCAGCCACGGCAGCGGGTAACGGGACACCGCCGGGTCGAGTAGCCGCTCGACGCTGCGGTTCTTGGATTCCAGGAACGCGTTGTACAGGTTGCGCGCGACCCACGGGTTCTCGTCCAACACCTGCTTACGCATCGCGATGATGTGCATGATCGGCCACACGCCGGTCGCCTGGTACGAGGCCATCTCACGTTCCTCGAAGTCCGGGTAGAGCCGCACGACGTCCGGGTGGCCCTCCAGGAAGCAGGTCGGCGGCCGGGCGATGATGGCGCAGTCGAGGTCCCCGGCGGCCAGCAGTTCGGACAGCGAGCGGTCGGCGATCCGGGTCAGCCGCACGCCTTCGGGCAGCGAGAGCTCCACCTTCTCCTCGCGGCCCGGCGCGTTGGCCCCGGCCTGCACCCATTCGACCTCGTCCAGCTTCACGCCGACCTCGTTGTGCAGCCAGCCGCGCATGTACACCGCGGCCGAGTGCGCCCACTCCGGCGAGCCGACCCGCTTGCCGCGCAGGTCCTCGGCGCTCTTGATGCCGGCCTTGCGGTTGACGTAGAAGGCGCCGAAGCGGAAGACCCGCGAGCAGACCACGGGCAGCCCGACGATGTCCGGCTCGTCCCGGGTGACCTGCGCGGCGAACTTCGCGATGGACAGTTCGGCCACGTCCCACTCCCGGTTCGCGGTGAACCGGGCGAACACCTCGTGGTGCGAGAGGACCGACCAGGTGTGGTCGATGCCCTGCGCCCGCACGGAGCCGAGCCGGAAGTCCCGGAAGTGGTCGTAGTCGGTGGTCGCGACACTCAGCTGAATTGTCCCCACACCCGTCTCCAGCGGTAGATTGGTAAGACCGTTAGTCCTATGATGGCAACCGTACACATGATCCGGACCGCGTGCCATACCGTGCGGGGCCGAGCAGGAAGCGAGTGAACATGGCCAAAGAGGGACGTGTTTTCGTCCGGGGGATGACTTCGGAGACCTACGGTCTGAACCATTTCCGCCGCGAGCAGTTGAGTTCGCCGCGGGTGCGCGACGACTCCGTGGTCGTCGACACCGGCGACAGCGCCGCGCACTCCGGCGACTCGGCCAAGTCGCGCACGTGGTGGCGGATCGGTCCGGGTGACGACCCGTTCCTGACTCAGACGGTCCAGGTGCACTTCGTCGAGCTGCCTCCGGACAGCGCGAACCGGGGCCACGGCCACCAGAACGAGGCGGCCTTCTACATTCTGGAGGGCAAGGGCTACGAGATCCACGACGGCCAGCGCTACGACTGGAAACAGGGCGACCTGGTCTTTGTGCACACCGATTCGGTGCACCGGCACTACAACCCGTACGACGAGCGCGCGGTGTGCCTGGTGATGAAGGCCAAGAGCATCTGGATGTTCATGGGCTTGATCCAGCAGGGCCGCGCCGCCGAGATCGACCGCCCGGACGAGTTTGGCCCGCGCGAGGACTGGTCGCGGATCTGGACGCCCGGCGTGCTGGACCGCAAGAAGGTCGTCACGGCTGAGGACGGCGCCTGGGAGACCACGGCGCTGGGCCGCGTGCGCGTGATGAACAGCGCCGCGCAGACCGATCACCGTCAGTTCTCGGTGGACGTGTACGAGGCGAAGGTGCCGGCCGGCAGCCGCACCGGCAGGTACTGGAAGATGGCCGACGAGATCCTGTACGTCCTGGACGGCGAGGGCTATTCGCTGCACTGGGAGGTCGAGGCGGAGATCGCGGACAAGTACTACGCCCGCGTCGCCAAGGAGCCGACCCGTCACGAGTTCAAGAAGGGCGACACGCTCTACATTCCGCAGAACACGATCGCCCAGCACTTCGCGGCGGACGGCACGCCGCTGCACTTCATCTCGGTGCAGAACCGGGTCTTCAAGCACCTCGGGTATGACACGGTGCACTATTTCGAGGACGCGCCGGAGTACGCGGCCGAGGCTGGGAACTCCAAAGCCGGAGAAGCGGCCGCGGTCACCGCGTAGCGAGCTGATTCAAGGCGGCGCAGTTCAGCGCGGCGCCGTTCAGGACGGGATGGGTTCGGGACGGGATGGGACGGGATAGGATCAGGCCCGGCGGAGAGGTCTTCCGCCGCCGGGCCTGAACCTGTCTGCCCAGGTGCTTATCTGTACTCGTTCGTACTTGTTTGTGCCTATTCATGCTTATTCGTCGGATCGATCACCGGCGACCAGTGCCGTTTGGCGCTGAGCAAGCGCGACCACCGAGTCCCATGTCCATTCCGGCGTGCCGGACGCGGACACCACGAT
>JBOHCW010000430.1:0-3081 GCA_050725375.1 Actinocrinis sp.
CAGCGGCGCCGAGGACTTGGCCAGGCCGCCCACCGCGACCATGGAGAACAGCTTGACCGTGTCGGGGTGCCCGCTCGGGCAGTCGATGGGGTCGGCGGACTCGCTCATCGGGCGGGTCTTCTCGAACGTGTCGCCGCATGCGCGGCAGCGGTATTCATAACGCGGCATGCCGCCAGGCTAGCGCGCCAACGACCGGTCGGCTAAGGACCAGTTGGCTAAGGGCAGTGCCGAGGACGATAAGACGCGCACGCCGTTGTACGTCATTCATTGGTCACGCGGTAGCGGCCAGCTGCTGCTGCACGGCCTCCAGCGGCGCGCGCGAGACCGTGAACACGCCGCCGAACTCGCTCTGCAGGTCGACCACGAGCGCGAGCGCCGAGGCGACCACGACGAGCGTGACCACGATGCCGAGGACGCTCAGCGGCTCGGCGCGCGGGCCGAGCAGGAACGGGGTGAGCACCGTGGCGACGCTCAGCAGCACCAGCGCGACCGTCAGGACTCTGGGATAGCTGCCGGACAGCGACTTGCCGACCCGGTCGGCGCGCGCCGAGGAGAGGTCGTCGAGCACGGCCAGTTCCTGGTCGCGCAGGGTGGTCTGCTGGTCGAGCGTGAACCCGGTCGCGAGGTACGTGCGCAGACCGGCGAGGGCGAAGGCTGATCCGCCGGCGGCGGCCGTGTCGGCGGGCGGCCACTCGCGGTCGAGCACGGCTGTGCCGTAGTCGGTCACCGCCGTACGCATCGCGGTGCGGTCGGCGGCGGGAAGCCGCTGGGCGGCCCAGACCAGCTGCGTAAGGTCCTGGCCCTCGGTGCGCACGTCGGCGTTGATGTCGTCGAGCCGCTGCCAGAGCACGACGACGATGAACGCGAGCAGCACCGTGTACATGGTGACCATGAACATCGCCACGTAGTCGGCGGCGGCCTCGGCCCGGTCGTGTCCCTGCCCGCGCACCGCGATCCGGCGGCGGGCCAGCACCGCCGCGCCGATGAGGATCACCACCGCGAGGATGGTCAGCAGGATGGTGGCCGTCATCGCCCGGCCCGCCGGCGCGCCCGCGTCACAGCGGGCCGAACAGCCAGTTTCCGGCCGCCTCCGGGTCGGTGGAGCGGTAGAACTGCTCGGCCGCGACAGCCATCTCGGTCTTGGTCACGGCGCCGTCGCCGTCGCTGTCGAGCAGGTCGAAGGCGTCCAGAGTGTCGTGCGGCCCGACGCCGTACGCGTGCATCCACGCGCTGTACTCGGGCAGGTCGATCAGCCCGTTCGCGTCGCCGTCGACGAGGTCGAACACGGTGTCCACGAGCCCGCCGAGGTTGCGCTCGAAACCGTCGCGCCGTTCGACGAGCGTCTTGGCGCACGAGTCGAGGAACTGAGGCAGGGTCACCACGGCGGAGCCGTCGTGATCCATACGCGCGCGAAGGCGCTCCCACAGCGTCAGGTACGCCAGCCGCACACGCTCGTAGCCCGCGCTGCCGGGCAGGTGCCCGAACGCGGAGCACAGCCGTAGGCAGACCAGTTCGTAGTCGTGCTGGGAGATCCGGCCGTCGCCGTCCGTGTCGAGGAGTGCGAACCGCAGTTGGAGCTTCTTGCGCTGCAGGTCGTCGAGCATGGCTCCATCGAACGACGCGCCGGGCGCGGCCGCACGCCGAACGGTGCGGAAGGGCGACGCGCGATCGGACAGTGCGTCAACCGCGAGCACTCAAGACGGTCGGCCGCATGCGGCCGGCCACGTATCAGTGCGTCGTACATAAAGAGACGGTGACGCCGCGCCCCAGTCCTGTCACAACCGGCCGCGCCGCGCGTTTCGGCGCAGCCGACCGGGCTAACCTGGCGCGGCTTTACCCACATGCACCTTTACGCACCCTGCACCCACGCAACGAGGGGATTCGCGATGGCCAGCCTGTACATTCACGTGATCCATCCGCACATCGAGCACCGCAAGGCGCACGGCCCGGTCAAGGTCGCCGACCAACACCGCACCGACAGTCCGATGGCGCGTTTCAACACCCGCCTCGCCCTGCTCATCACCAAGGCCGTCGGCAGCATGTGGTGCGCCTACGCCTTCGGCCTGTTCGACCTGATCAGCCTGCCGTCGGCGATCAACGCCGGCACGGCGGGGGTCATCTCGTGGATCGCGCAGACCTTCCTGCAGCTGGTCCTGCTGTCGGTCATCATGGTCGGCCAGAACGTGCAGGCGGACGCCGCCGACGAGCGCTCCGAAGCGACGTACAAGGACGCTGAGGCGCTCCTGCACGGCCAGGAGCAGCTGGCGACCCACCTGGCCGCTCAGGACCTGGTGCTGCGGTCCCTCGCGGCCAAGCTGGACGTCGAGTGCTGACACAGCCCGCGAGCCGGGGCGCGCAGTGGCGTAGGCAGCGGCTTGGGCAGTGCCTTAGACGGTGATTTGGAGGTGCGCTCAGCCGTTGTAGATCTGGGACGCCGGCGGCGCGGTGACCGTCGTCGGCTGGTTCCAGGTCAGGGTGACCGCGATGCTGGTCTTCGCGTCGCCCGGGACGACCTCGAGCACGTACGCCGCGCCGCTCGCGGCGACGTAGAAGGTCGATTTGTCGGCCGTCTTGTAAACCGCGACGCTCTGGCCCTGGTAGGTCGTGGTGCCGGCGGCAGTCGCGCCGTTCGCCAGTCCGTCGCCGCCAGTCGCGGTCAGGCGGGAAACGTAGCCGCTGTACGAGGCGAACGAGCCGACGCTGATGCCCAGGTCCTTGCCGGTACTCGACTTCGTCGAGACCCACTTTCCACCGGCGGCCGCGGCGTCGGTCAGCTCGCGGGCGACCCGCTCGTCCTGCGAGGGGTCCGCCAGGGCGCGGTGGCGGGCGCGTTCGACCGGTTCGGCGACGGCGGCGGCCAGCGCGGCGTGGGCGGCGCGCCGCTGCGTCCCGCCGGCCTCGGCGTAGATGACGGCGCGCACCAGGTCGTGCTCGAACTCGACGTGCCCGTCCGGGCCCAGGGCGACCACGCCCAGCGCCTCGGCGGCCTCCAGGTCCCGGGCCGCGCCCGGGCCGGCCGCGGTCGCCAGCAGCGTCAGGTCGGGCCGGGTGGCGGCACTGGCCAGCACGAGGGTCTCGCGC
>JBOHCW010000431.1:0-3541 GCA_050725375.1 Actinocrinis sp.
TCAACGAGCCCGGCCGCGAGGAGTGGGAGGGTTTCACGTCCGCGACCCGCGCCGCCGCGCGCGGGGGGATCACGACCCTGATCGACATGCCGCTCAACTGCGTGCCGCCCACGACCACGGCCGCCGCGTTGGCCCAGAAGCGCCTGGCGGCGAAGGAGAAACTGGCAGTCGACGTCGGGTTCTGGGGCGGCGCGGTGCCGGCCAACCTGGACCCGGACGCGCCGGCCGGGGCGGATACGGGTACTGACGAACTGGCCGCGATGCACGACGCCGGCGTGTTCGGCTTCAAGTGCTTCCTCTCCGATTCGGGCGTGCCCGAGTTTCCGGCGCTCGACGCGGACCGGTTCGAGGCGGCGGCGCTGCGTGCGGCGCGGCTGGGGGCGATGCTGATCGTGCACGCCGAGGACCAGGCCGCCCTGGACGCTGCCCGCGGCGCGGGGGCCGCCGAGTCCGGCGCCCGGTCTTCCGGGGGCCCTGCGCGTGAGTACGCGCACTTCCTCGCCTCGCGCCCGGACGTCGCGGAAACCGCCGCGATCGCGCGGGTCGTCGAGGTGGCGCGGCGCACCGGGGCGCGAGTGCACATCCTGCACTTGTCCTCGGCGCTGGCGCTGCCGCTGATCGCGGCGGCGAAGGCGGACGGGGTGGCGCTCACGGTCGAGACCTGTCCGCACTACCTGCTGTTCGCGGCCGAGGACGTCCCGCACGGCGCGACCGAGTTCAAGTGCTGCCCGCCGATCCGGTCCGCCGAGAACCGCGAACGGCTCTGGGAGGCGCTCGGCAGCGGCCTGATCGACTTCGACGTCTCGGACCACTCGCCGTGCACGCCGGACCTCAAGCGGCGCGCGAGCGGCGATTTCGCCGCGGCGTGGGGCGGCATCGCGTCCGTGCAGCTGAGCCTGCCCGCCGTGTGGACCGCGGCGTCGCGGCGCGGCTGGGGCTTGGCGCGGGTGGTCGAGCTGATGTCGAGCCGACCCGCCGACTTCGCCGGGCTGCCGCACAAGGGCCGCATCGAAGTGGGCTGCGACGCCGACCTGGTCGTGTTCGACCCCGACGCGAGCTTCACCGTCGACGCTGCGAAGCTCGCCCACCGCCACCCGGTCACGCCGTACCACGGCGTCACGCTGACCGGCGTGGTCAAGGCGACCTACCTGCGCAGCCTGCCGGTCAAGAAGACCGCGCAGGGCAAGCCGCTGCGCCGCTTCAAGACGCTCGGCGCCGCCCCGGCCGCGGCGTCGGCGGCCGCATGGTCGGCGGGGGCCGCGCCGTCATGACACCGGCGCTCACGCAGCTGCCCGACCTCGCCTCGCGGGCGTTGGGCGGCGCGGTGGTGTGGGCCAACGACGAGTTCTTCGCGGCCAAGGAGAACCTGATCAACCCGTGGCCGCCGCGCTTCGAACCGGCCGCCTACGGCCCGAAGGGGCAACGGTACGACGGCTGGGAGACCCGCCGCCGCCGCCCCGGCGCGCCGGGTGTCGCGGGAACCGGATACGACAGCGCGATCGTGCGGCTCGGCGCGCCCGGCGTGATCCGCGGCGTGACCGTGGACACCGCGCACTTCCTGGGCAACTACCCGCCGCGGTGCTCGATCGAAGCGGCCTGGTGTGACGGCTACCCCTCGCCCAAGCGCCTGTCGCGAGCCGACTGGACGACGATCGTCGCGCCGTACCCGCTCGGCGGCGGCCTGGTCCACGAGATCCAGGTCGCCGACGCGCGGCGGCGCTACAGCCACGTGCGTCTCAACATGCTGCCGGACGGCGGAATCGCCCGGCTGCGCGTGTTCGGCGAACCCGTGCCCGACCCCGGCTTCCTCGACGAGATCACGGTCAACCTCGCGGCGCTCACGGAAGGTGCGCGCGTGACAGGGTGCAGCGACAGCTATTACGGCCGCGCCGACAACATGCTGATGCCCGGCCGGCCGGAGTCGATGGCCGACGGCTGGGAGAACGCGCGCCGCCGCGACGACGGCAACGACTGGGCCGAGCTCGCGCTGATCGGCGAGGGCGTCATCAGGGTCCTGGAAGTGGACACGACGCACTTCAAGGGCAACGCGCCGCACAAAGTGCGGATCACCGCCGTGCGGGCGACAGCGGAGCGCGGGCCGGGCGAGTGTGAGCGGTTCACGTTGCTGCCGCCCACGAAGGTGCAGCCGGACACAGCGCACCGCTTCCTGATCCCGGACGGCGCACCCGCGACGCACCTGCGGCTGGACGTCTATCCGGACGGCGGCATCGCGCGCCTGCGCGCCCTCGGCGAGCTGACCAGGAACGGACACGCGGCGATCGTGCGCCGCTGGGAACAGACGCGTTAGGCGTGACGCCGCAATCGTGTGCCCAGGCCGGCAACCGGTTATGACTCGTTGTCCGCCGCCGTGATACCGGACGATTACGCTGTGCCAGAACGACGTGCCCGATCGACGCGCTGCACGGGCATAGGACCAACGGGTGACGGGTTAGGGGACGACGATGACTGACGCAACCACTTCGACGGGCACCAGCGCAGACCGAGGCGCGGGTCGGCTTACGGGCACGACCGCCGTGGTCACCGGTGCGTCAAGCGGCATCGGCGAGGCGACGGTACGCTCGCTCGCCGCGCGCGGTGCGAGTGTCGTCGCCATCGCGCGGCGCGCTGACCGGCTGAAGCAGCTGGCCGAGGAGGTCGGCGTGTCCGGCGGCACGGTGCTCGCGCTGGCCGCCGACGTGACCGACGCGGACCAGCTGCGTGTGGCGATCGACGCGTCCGCCGACGCGTTCGGACACGGACGCATCGACACGCTCGTGAACAATGCCGGCGTGATGCTGCTCGGCCCGGCCGCGACCGCGTCGCTCGACGATTGGCGCCGCATGGTCGACCTCAACCTCACCGCGCTGCTGGCCGGGACGCACGCCGCGCTGCCGCATCTGCTGCGCGCGGCCGAATCCGGGCCGCGGCGGGTTGCCGACCTGGTGAACATCAGCTCCATCGCGGGCCGGGTCGCGCGCAACGGGAGCAACGTCTACAACGCGACGAAGTTCGGCGTCGGGGCCTTCAGCGAGTCGCTGCGCCAGGAGTTCGCCGCCCAGCACCTGCGGGTCTCGCTGGTGGAGCCCGGCGCCGTGGCCACCGAGCTGCGCGACCATCTGCGGCCGGAGATCCGGGAGGCGCAGGACCGGCGGTTCGCCGGAATGAAGCGGCTTGAGGCGCAGGACGTGGCGGACGCCGTCGAGTACATCGTCACCCGGCCCCGGCACGTCGCCGTCAATGAGCTGACGGTGCGGCCGACCCAGCAGGGAGGCTGAGCCGGCCCGGCTCACCCGCGCCCGATTACCCGCCGCCCTACCAGCCGCCAAACGGGGGCACGTGAGCGGGCAACTGATCCGCGGTCGCGTCGCGTCCTTCGTGAAGGAATGCTGAAAGGCAGTACACCGCCCGCGGACGCGCTTGGGGATTCGCACAATGACCTACGGACCCGACGGCGAGGGATACCCGGATTACCCGGACTACGGTCCGCCAAATCCGCAGACCCGACGACCGCGCCCGGTCGTGCGTCCCGAGCCCTACGACC
>JBOHCW010000432.1:0-4021 GCA_050725375.1 Actinocrinis sp.
GCAGCGTGGTGATCGCGCGGATCGCGGTGGTCTTGCCGGCGCCGTTCGGGCCGAGCAGGCCGTACACGGAGCCCGCCTCGACCCTCAGGTCGATCGCGTCCACGGCGCGGGCCTCGCCGAACGCGTAGACAAGCTCGGTGCAACTGATCGCGGCCGTCATGGCAGGCGCCTGCGCCGGCTTCTCGCTCACGTCGGACACGGCCGTCATCGCGCGCTCACGTCCTCGGGGTTCGAACCGTCCATCCTCAACCTCCACCTCGTGTTCCGCGCGGGGCGCGCAGGTCCCGCCGGTCAGCCGGGCGGTTCGGACAGCGCGGCGGCCAGGTGGCGCAGCGCGGGTAGGGCAGACCGCAGCGCGGCCAGTTCGTCGGGGCCGAGCCGGCCCAGTTCGTCGGCCAACAGGCGCGAGCGCATGTCCTGCCACCGCTTCACCCGTTCACGGCCGGCATCAGTCGCGGTAAGCACCGCGGCCCGACGGTCGGACGGGCTCGGCTCGCGGCACAGGTAATCCTTGGCCACCAACTGGTTGACCAGCGTGGACACCGAGTTGCCGGCCAGGCTCAGCTCGCGGGCCGCGGCGGACACCCCGATGCCCGGCGACTTGACGACCAGCCGCAACAGTTCGCCCTGCGCACCGCTGAGCGGTGCGAGGCCGGTCTCGTGGCGCACGCGCCGCCGCGTCGCCCGGTGGATGCCGGACAGCGCGCCGCCCAGCTCCTGCGCGAAGGACCGGCCGGCGTCGGCCGGCTGTGCGGGTTCTCGAATCTGCTGCACCCGCCAACGATAACTCTGCCGCAGAGGTAAATAAAGAGGCTAGCTCACAATTTTTGATCAGCCGCATCGGTGAAAACGGCGGTGCGGCGGTAAGGGCGGGCGGTAAGGGCGGTGAGGGCGGTACCGCGGCAGGTTCGATGCTCCGTTCACGGCCTTGCTCTCGATTTGCCGGTGATATGCCTCGTATCCTTGACCTCTACAGGTCCGGACAGGAGCGCGCATGGCTGATAGCGGGGATGACCAGGCGCGCACGATGCCTGCTGTCACCGACGTGGTGGTCGTCGGGGGCGGGCACAACGGCCTGGTCGCCGCGGCGTATCTGGCGCGGTACGGCACACGCGTCACCGTGCTCGAACGGCTCGGCCGGGTCGGCGGGGCGGCGGTGAGCGAGCAGCCCTTTCCGGGAGTGGACGCCGATCTGTCGCGGTACTCGTACTTGGTATCGCTGCTGCCTTATGCGGTCGTACGCGACCTGGAGCTCGACATCGAACTGCGCTCGCGGCCGGTCGCGTCGTACACACCCGTCGTACGCGCGGGGAAACCTGACGGCCTGTTGGTTGAGCGCCGGCCCGGTTCGCGCACCGAGGACTCGTTCCGCCGGCTGACCGGCTCGGACCGCGAATGGCGTGCCTGGCAAGAGTTCTACGGACGTATGGAGCGGGCCGCGCGGGTGATCGCGCCGGCGCTGTTGGAGCCGCTGGTACCCAGGGGCGAAGTGATGAAGGCGGTCCGCGACGCGGCCGGCGGCACATGGTGGGACGCGTTCATCGAGCGTCCGTTGGGCGAGATCGTCGAAGAGACTTTCACCGACGACGACGTACGCGGCGTCGTGCTCACGGATGCGCTCATCGGTACGCAGAGCCACGCGCACGACCCGTCGCTCGCGCAGAACCGCTGCTTCCTCTATCACGTGATCGGCAACGGAACCGGCGAATGGCGGGTGCCGATCGGCGGCATGGGCGCGATCACGGCGTCCTTGGCGCGCGCGGCAGAGAAGGCAGGAACGCGCTTCGTCACCGGCGCGACGGCCACACACATCGACGCCGACGGTAAGCGTGCAGCGGTACGTTATACGACCGCTGATGGCGCGGAGCATCAGATCCATGCGCGTGCGGTGCTCGTTAACGCGGCGCCGACCGTGTTGGACCGGCTGCTGGGCCGGCCGGTGCGCGAAAAGCCCGAGGGCAACCAGCTCAAGGTCAACATGGTGCTGGACCGCTTGCCCGCGCTGCGTTCCGGCTTCACGCCGGAACTGGCGTTCGCGGGCACCTTCCACATCGACGAGTCCTACAGCGGCCTGCGCGCCGCGTACGGCCAATCCGAGGCGGGCGCGCTGCCGGAGCCACTGCCTTCGGAGGTGTACTGCCACACGTTGACCGATCGCACGATCCTCGGCCCTGATTCCGCCGCGCGCGGCCGCCACACGCTGACCCTGTTCGGCCTGCACACCCCGGCGCACTTGTACGACAAGCCGGGTGCGCGCGACGAGGCAGTCCGGCTCGCGCTGGCCGGCCTGAACAAGTACCTGGCCGAGCCGATCGAGGACTGCCTCACCCGCGACGCCGAGGGCCGGCCGTGCCTGGAGGCGCGCTCACCGCTCGACATCGAGGACGAACTCGCGATGCCCGGCGGCCACATCTTCCACGGCGGGTTGGACTGGCCGTGGGCGGCGAACGACGACGAGGTCGGCCGCTGGGGCGTCGAGACCGGGATCGCGAACGTGCTGATCTGCGGTTCCGGTGCCCGGCGCGGCGGCGCGGTCAGCGGCGTGCCGGGCCGCGCGGCAGCCTTGGCGCTGCTGCTGAGCAAGTCGCGACGCAAGAAAAGCTGACGATCAGACAGGATCGCGGTCGGATAAGCGGATCGGTAGTGCGTTACGGTCGCGTCAGGCCGGGTTCGGGTCCGTGTCCGGGCCGGAGACCGGAGCGACGATCGCGGTCGCGATGGCGGCCAGTCCCTCGCCGCGGCCGGTGAACCCGAGCCCGTCCGTCGTCGCCGCACTCACCCGCACCGGCGCGCCCGCCGCCTCGGACAGCACCTTCTGCGCCTCGTCACGCCGCGGCCCGATCTTCGGGCGCACGCCGACCAGCTGCACGGAGACGTTGCCGATCCGGTAGCCCGCCGCGCGCACCCGCCTGGCCGCCTCGGCCAGCAGTGCCACACCGGACGCGCCGCGCCACTCGGGCCGGTCGGTGCCGAAGTTCGAGCCCAGATCGCCGAGCCCGGCGGCCGAGAACAGCGCGTTGCACGCCGCGTGCGCGATCACGTCGCCGTCGGAGTGTCCCGCCAGGCCGCTCTGGCCCGGCCAGTCCAGCCCGGCCAGCCGCAGCGGCACGTCCTGTCCGCCGAACGCGTGCACGTCCACACCGATGCCGATGAGCGGGAGATCTGACATCAGTTCGATTCACCCGCGAGGCTGAGATCTCGCTGCCGCTCGGCGAACAGCGCCTCGGCCAACAAGAGGTCGAAAGGAGTAGTGACCTTGAACGCCTCGGGGTGGCCCGGGATCGCGGCCACCGGCAGGCCGAGCCGCTCGACCAGGCCCGCGTCGTCCGTGGTGTCCTGCTGTGTGGCGGCGGCGTACGCCTTGACCAGCAGCGCGCGCCGGAAGCCCTGCGGCGTCTGCACTCTGCGCAGGATCGACCGGTCGACGGTACGGGTCACGTTCGCGCCGGAGTCGTCCACGGCCTTGATCGTGTCGGCCACCGGCAGCACCGGGATCACCGCGTCGCAGCCGCCGGCCACCGCCTCGATCACGGCGGCCGTCAGTTCAGGAGGAGTTAAGGCCCGGGCGGCATCGTGGACCAGGACGATGTCGTGCTCCTCGGGGACCGCGTCGAGGGCCAGGGCGACCGACTGCTGACGGGTCGCGCCACCGGGCACGACCCGCACGATCCCGCCGAACGGGCGCAGCAGGTCGCGCACCTGCGCGACGCCCTCTTCGGTCGGCGGCGCGGCCACCACGACCAGCCCGATCCGTCCGCAGGCGACCAGCCCGCGGACCGCGTGCACCAGGATGGGGGTTCCCGCGATCGAGCGAAGAGCCTTGGGCTCGCCCGGTCCCATCCGCTCGCCGCGGCCCGCGGCGGGGACGATAGCGGCCGTCCCGCCGCGGGGTGCGTTCATCGACGGTCAGGGGTCTCGGTTTCTCGGAGTGCCCAGAGGCACGAGGACGATCAGCGTGCCCAGAGGCATAAGGGCGATCGAAGTGCCCAAGGGCACAGCGAAAAGTGGCGCAGTGGAAAAG
>JBOHCW010000433.1:0-5615 GCA_050725375.1 Actinocrinis sp.
CGTTTAACCCCGGTTCTCTCTAAAATAATTTGCTGGACAAGTACGGCAAGGCGACCCCTGAGGCGCTCGTCGAATCCTCGCTGTGGGAGTGCTCGCTGTTCGAGGAGCACGACTTCCGGGACATCAAGATCTCGGTCAAGCACAACGACCCGGTCGTGATGATCCAGGCCTACCGGCTGCTGGCCGAGGCCTGCGACTACCCGCTGCACCTCGGGGTGACCGAAGCCGGCCCGGCGTTCCAGGGCACGATCAAGTCCGCGGTCGCGTTCGGCGCGCTGCTGGCCGAGGGCATCGGCGACACCATCCGCGTCTCGCTCTCCGCCCCGCCGGTCGAGGAAGTGAAGGTCGGCAACCAGATCCTGGAGTCCCTCGGCCTGCGCCAGCGCGGCCTGGAGATCGTCTCCTGCCCGTCCTGCGGCCGCGCCCAGGTGGACGTGTACACCCTCGCCGACCAGGTCGCCGCGGCGCTGGACGGGCTGAACGTGCCGCTGCGGGTGGCCGTGATGGGCTGCGTCGTCAACGGCCCAGGCGAGGCGCGCGAGGCCGACCTCGGCGTCGCCTCCGGCAACGGCAAGGGCCAGATCTTCGTCAAGGGCGAGATCATCAAGACCGTGCCCGAGTCGCAGATCGTGGAGACGCTGGTCGAGGAGGCCGTGCGGATGGCCGAGGAAATGGGCGTCGACCTCGGCGACGGCGCACCCGAAGTCGCGGTCGGCTGACGACCGGTCCGACCCGGTCCCCGCCTACCTTGAAGAGCGCCTTAACGGCGCCTGATGTCTTGGTTATTTCGCCACCGCTTCGCTGGGCCGCGCCGTCCCCTCAGGCCGTAGAGTATGGCTGAGGCCTTGTGCCTGAAGGCTGCTACTGCCAGGTGAGAGGCGTGAATCGCGCATGAACGTGGTGAGCCGGCTGCTGAGCCCGGCCTCGAATGTGCGTGTGCTCGACCACGCCGACCTCGGCGAGGTGCTGGAACTGCTGGCCCGCGACCCGATCGACAACGCGTTCATCGGCTCGCGGGTCGAGGCGGCGGGCCTGGACCAGTGGCAGCTCGGCGGCGAGATGTGGGGCCACTCGCTCGGCGGCCGGCTCACCTCGCTGTGCTTCTCCGGCGCCAACCTGGTGCCGATCAACGCGACGCCCGACGCCGTGCGCGCCTTCGCCGACCGCGCCCGCAAGCAGGGCCGGCGCTGCTCGTCGATCGTCGGCCCGCGCGAGGCGGCGCTGGATCTGTGGTCCTTGCTCGCCGCGCACTGGGAGCCGGCCCGCGAGGTGCGCCCGAACCAGCCGGTGATGGCGCTGCGCGAGTCCTCGCCGACCGTGGCCCCGGACTTCCGGGTCCGGCCGGTGCACCCGGCGGCGCTCGACGTGCTGATGCCGGCCTGTATCGCGATGTTCACCGAGGAGGTCGGCGTCTCGCCGGTGGCGGCCGACGGCGGCCGGATGTACCGCCAGCGGGTCGCCGAACTGGTCAACGCGGGCCGCGCCTTCGCCTGGATCGAGGACGGCGAGGTCGTCTTCAAGGCCGAGATCGGCGCGGTCACCCGCGCGGTCTGCCAGATCCAGGGCGTCTGGGTCAATCCGCGCTACCGCGGCCGGCGCATCTCGGAGGGCGGCATGGCCGCGGTGGTGGAGTACGCGCTGCGCGACTTCGCCCCGGTCGTCTCGCTCTACGTCAACGACTTCAACCTGCCGGCCCGGGCCTCCTACCACCGGGTCGGCTTCCACGAGGTCTCCGAGTTCGCCTCGGTGCTGTTCTAGCGGACCCCGCCGGGGGAGGCGCTGCTAAGAGCACTGCGACGCGGCGCCCCGCTCACGCCGCGGCGTACTTCGCCTCGTGCTCGATCAGCGCCCGCTTGACGTCGAGCCCGTACAGGAAGCCGCCGAGCGAGCCGTCGGTGCGCGTCACCCGGTGGCAGGGCACGAACAGCGCGGTCGGGTTCGTCGCGCAGGCGCTGCCCGCCGCGCGCACCGCCTTCGGGTTGCCGGCCGCGATCGCCAGCTCGGAGTACGTGTGCGTCGTGCCGGCCGGGATGTCGCGCAGCGCGTGCCGGGCCACCACGGTGAACGGGCCGGTGCGCGGCTTGTCCATCGTCTTCACCCGGTCGATCGCGGCCACCTCGCCGCCGAAGTACTCGCGCACCGCGGCCAGCGCCGGATGGTCCTCGCCGGACACCGCGACCGCGTCGAGCGCGACCCCGGCCAGCCGGGCCAGCTGCTCGACCGAGGTGGTGAAACCGGAGGCGCGTACCACCTCGCCGTCGGCCAGGATGGTGAACGGGCCGAGCGGGGTGTCGGTGCGGTGCGCGGTCAGGTCGGCCATGGTGGTGCTCCTCTCGGCTGCGGAAATCCTCGGACAGGACTCCGCACCCCTAGAGTGTGCCGCGTTCCCAGTGCACTCACTGGCGGCTTTCGGACGCGACAGTGACGTGCCGGTCATACGTCGATCGGCGCTGATGACCCGGGCGCCGCTACTGTGCCTGTTGCCCCAGCAACCGGTGGCGCCAGTACACGAACGACGACTCGGCCTCTCCGGTGTACGTCCACGGTATCCGGGTTACGTGCGGGCCGATCGCCTGGAGCACCGGGCGCGCGTCGGCGTGCCGGTCGGCGTAGATCAGCGCGTGCGCGAGGTAGTTCAGGTCGGCCTTGGCCTGGGCGTGCCGACGCTCCTGGCGGCGGAACCAGTGGCTCAGAATCCGGTCCAGGTCCAGCCCGACCTGCGCCTCGGTCCACATCATGTCCAGCCCGGCGCGGTTCTGCGCCTGCTTGTCCGCGACGTGCGCCCGATACGACTCGGCGTGCGCGACCAGCGGCAGCACCGCGAGCGGCGAACCGGTCGGCGCCTCGCCGGCCAGCCAGTAGGCGAAGTCGTACATCTCGGCGTGCGAGCCGTGCCAGGACCCGAACAGGTAGATCAGGGCCTGGTGATGCCCGTCGCGGTTCCACGGATCGCGCTCGCGCATCTCGTGCCAGCGCGCCCACAACTCGTCCCGGTTGACGCCCTGCGCGCGGGCCAGCGTGATCAGGCTGACCCACGGCATCGGGTCCTTCGGCGAGAGCGAGGACGCGCGCCGGCACAGATCCTCGACATCGCGCGCATTCTTGTTCGTGCCGGTGTCACGCACCTGCGAGCGCGAGCGCACCGCGCGCAGCACCTCCACCTGTGCGCGCAGCACCGCCGCGTCCGGGTTGTGCGGGTCGAGCGCCTGCCACCGCTCGATCCACGCACTGGCCGCCGACGCGTCCGCCAGCACCTTGACCCGGTGCGTGCGCCGGTCCCAGTTGCCGCGCGTGTCCTCCAAAAGATCGCGCGCCGGCTCCCAGCGGCCCTGGGCGAGCTCGTCGCGCGCCTCGGCGAGGTCGAGGTCGTCGAACGCGGGATCGAAGGAGGCCTTGAACGCCTTGGACCGAAACACCGCCATGGACGCGCAATGTACTGGTCGCGCAGCGTGCTCGGTAATAAAGCGGCCGAACTGTGTCTCGCGGCCCGATATTCTCATCACGGGGCCCGGGGAAACCGCGCCGAAGGGCCCCACACCGGCCGATCGCCTCGCGCGCTCACCGGTGCGGCAACGTCCTACGACTCCTGTCCGAACCTCTCCCGCAAGGAGCGCCGCCGTGATCTCGCGCATGTCCTCGCTGTTTCTCCGGACCCTCCGCGACGATCCGGCCGACGCGGAGGTGCCGAGCCACCGGCTGCTCGTGCGCGCCGGGTACGTGCGCCGGGTCGGTCCCGGCGTCTACTCCTGGCTGCCGCTGGGCAAGCGGGTGCTCGACAACGTCGCCCGCGTGGTCAAGGAGGAGATGGACCGGTTCGGCGCGCAGGAGGTGCTCTTCCCGGCGCTGCTGCCGCGTGAGATCTACGAGGCGACCGGCCGCTGGACCGAGTACGGCGACAACCTGTTCCGGCTCAAGGACCGCAAGGGCGCGGACTACCTGCTCGGGCCCACGCACGAGGAGATGTTCACCCTGATGGTCAAGGGTGAGTACTCGTCCTACAAGGATCTGCCGGTGGTCCTCTACCAGATCCAGACCAAGTACCGGGACGAGGCGCGCCCGCGCGCCGGCATCCTGCGCGGCCGCGAGTTCGTGATGAAGGACGCTTATTCGTTCGACCTGGACGACGAGGGGCTCAAGCGCTCGTACGAGCTGCACCGCGAGGCGTACATCCGGATGTTCACCCGGCTCGGGCTGGACTACCGGATCGTCTCGGCGATGTCCGGGGCGATGGGCGGCTCGGCCTCCGAGGAGTTCCTGGCCCCGGCGCCGACCGGCGAGGACACCTTCGTCTCCTGCACCAACTGCGACTACGCCGCCAACACCGAGGCGGTCGAGGGCCGGCCGGGCGCCGCGCTCGACGCCTCCGGCGAGCCGGCGCTGACCGCGTACGACACCCCGGACACCCCGACCATCGACTCGCTGGTCGCGCTGTTCAACACCCTCGGCCTCGACCGCACGGTCACGGCCGCGGACACGCTCAAGAACGTCGTGGTCAAGCTGCGCTCCCCGGGCGAGAATGAGCCGAAGGTCCTGATCGTCGGCGTGCCCGGCGACCGCGAGGTGGACGTCAAGCGGCTGGAGGCGGCGCTCGCCCCGGCCGAGGTCGAGCTGTTCGAGGCCGCGGACTTCGCGAAGCATCCGGCGCTGACGCGGGGCTACATCGGTCCGCAGGGTCTCGCCGAGGCCGGCTACACCTACAAGGTCGACCCGCTCGTGGTGCCCGGCTCGTCCTGGATCACCGGCGCGAACGAGGACGGCAAGCACGCGGCGCACGTCGTGTACGGGCGCGACTTCACTCCCGAGGGCACGATCGGCGCGGCCGAGGTGCGCGACGGTGACCCGTGCCCGCGCTGCGGCCACGATCTGGTGATCGGGCGCGGCATCGAGATCGGCCACATCTTCCAGCTGGGCCGCAAGTACACCGACGCGTTCAAGCTGGACGTGCTCGGCCCGGACGGCAAGCCGGTGCGGGTGACCATGGGCTCGTACGGCGTCGGCGTCTCACGCGCGGTCGCGGCGGTCGCCGAGCAGCGGTACGACGAGCTGGGCCTGGTCTGGCCGCGCGAGATCGCGCCGGCCGACGTGCACCTGGTGGCCACCGGCAAGGACGACTCGGTGTTCGACGCCGCGGCGCGGCTGGCGGCGCAACTGGACGAGGCCGGGGTGACCGTGCTGTTCGACGACCGGCGCGGCGTCTCGCCCGGCGTGAAGTTCAAGGACGCCGAGCTGATCGGCGTGCCGACCATCGTGGTGGTCGGCAAGGGCCTGGCCGACGGCGTCGTCGAGGTGCGCGACCGGGTCACCGGCGAGCGCGAGGACGTCGCGGTCGCCGAGGCCGCCGAGCGGGTCCGCGCGATCGTCGGACGGTGAAGGCGGGCAGGCTCGGCTGACGGGACGGCGGGCAGGAAGGCAGACGGGACGGCCGGCGGGGAGTGCTGACGCGGGATGGGAGCCGGGGGAGCGAGGTAACGCCTCGTTCCCCCGGACTGGACGTGCGTTGTCGTCCGACCGACTACGCTGGTGACGACGACACGCCCCGTTCAAAGCCCACCGTCAGACCCCACATCCGTCGAGGAGCCGACCCCGATGAGCCCGACCGCCTCGCCCCGACTCGA
>JBOHCW010000434.1:0-4991 GCA_050725375.1 Actinocrinis sp.
GCGCCGATCGACAGGTCGATGCCGGCGGTCAGGATCACCAGGGTCTGCCCGGCGGCGAGCGAGCCGACCACGGCGACCTGCTGGGCGACCAGCGAGAGGTTCTCCAGCCGGTAGAAGCGGCTGTTGAGCAGGCCGAAGGCGACCGCGGCGAGGATCAGCACGATCGCGGGGCTCAGCGCGGGCTGCCTGTGCAGCACCGAGTGGACGCGCTGGCCCACGGTCGGCGGCCGGTTGAGGAAGTCCTCGGCCGTGGCCGGCGCCGCCTCCCCGTCTAGCGAGATGGTCACGGCTATCCCCTTCGATGGTGGTGACCTTTGGGACGACATTGATGTACCGCGCGGGTCGACGCAATACGCGGGTTCGACCGAATGCGCGGACGGGGCCGCGGCGGCGTGCGGTGCGCCGCGGCCCCGTCCGGCTGAGCCCTCGTCAGCTGCCCCAGCACGCGGAGGCCGCGTCGGTCGGCGACTGGATCGTCAAGCCCGGGTAGCTCTTGAGCGCGGCCAGCGCGGTGCCGGTGTCGAAGAAGTCCTTGCCCTGCGTCACGCTCGGCTTCGAGCCGCCGCGGGCCAGCTTGGCGATGGAGTCCACGCCGAGCGAGGCCATCTTGCCCGGGTACTGCACCGCGTCGGAGGCGAACTCGCCGCTGGTGACCAGCTTCAGGCCGGAGCAGCTGCCGTCGATCGCGTACACCGCGATCTGGCTCTGCTTGCCCGCGGCCTTGATGGCGTTGTACGCGCCCTCGGCGGCCGGCTCGTTGATCGCGTAGACCACGTTGATCGCGGGGTTGGCCGACAGGCAGTTCTCCATCGCGGTGCGGCCGCCGTCGATCGCGCCCTGGGTGGGCTGGTGGCAGGCGACCGTGTACGTGCCGCCGCCGGTATACGTGCCCGACTTCGCCTCCTTGGCGTTCTCGGTGGTGCTGCCCGGGTCGATGTCCATGCCCTGCAGGAAGCCGTGGTCGCGGTCGATGTCCACGGAGACGACCTGGTTGTTGAACAGGTCGAGCATCGCGATGACGGCCGGCTTGCCGCCGAGCGCCGCGGCCGCGTACTGGCCGTCGAGCTTGCCGGCCGCGGTGTTGTCGGTGGCGTAGGTGATGTCGGCGACGCTCGCCGGGTTGGTCGCGGTGTCCAGCGCGATCACGAACAGCCCGGCCTGCTTGGCCTGGTTGAGCGCGGCGTTGACCGCGTCGCCGTTGGTGGTGATCAGGATGCCCTTGTCGCCGCGCGCTATCGCGTTGTCGATCGCGGCGATCTGGGTCTGCGTGTCGCCGTCCTTGGCGCCCGCGGCGACGGTGAGGGTCACGTTGTCCTTGGCCGCGGCGCTCTTGGCGTCGTTCTCCATGCTGACGAAGTAGGGGTTCGTCAGGGTCTTGAGGATCAGCGACACGCCGACCGGGGAGCCCGCGCCGGAACCGGAACCCGGGCTGGAGCCGGCCGAGGTGCCGTCCGAGGAGGAACTGCAGGCCGCGAGGGCGGCCACGGCGCACAAAGCTGTTCCGGCGGCCGCCGCACGGGCGCGTCGGCTGAGGCGCGGCGCGTGGGTGCTCGTCGTCGAGCTGTCCATGGTTGAAGCCTCTCTGAGACGTTCGCGTTGAGGGTGGACCGGGCTGGGCCGGCGTCGACGCGTCCCGAGGCTCGTCGGTGAGAAGCTTCGGCCAAGGTCGGGACAACGTTGTCTCGTCGGGATACTCTCTCGTATGCGAGAATGCGTCAAGCCACAGGCTGAGACCCTCGTGCAACGAGTCGGTAACGCAACCCAAAGGGGAGACAACGATGCCTCAGGCGGAACCGGGCCCGTCGCGGCCGGCCGGCCGGCCCACCATGCGCGACGTCGCGGCGTTGGCCGGGGTGGCCCTCAAGACGGTCTCGCGCGTGGTCAACGGGGTCAGCACGGTCGATCCGGCGCTCGCGGCCCGGGTCAGGCAGGCGGCCGACAAGCTGGGTTACCGCCCGAACCTGACGGCGAGCAACCTGCGGCGCAACGACGGGCGCACCTCGACGATCGGGATGCTGGTCGAGGACGCCGGCAACCCGTTCTCCGCGGCGCTCATGCGCGCGGTCGAGGACACGGCGCGACGGCGCGGGGTGCTGGCGCTTTTCGGCAGCCTGGACGAGGACGCGGCGCGTGAACGTGAGCTGGCCGGGGCGCTGATCGACCGGCGCGTGGACGGCCTGCTGATCGTGCCGGCCGGTCCCGATCACAGCTATCTGATCAAGGAGCGCGCGGCGGGCACCTGCCTGGTGTTCGTCGACCGCGAGCCGAGGCTGCTCGACGCCGACGCGGTGCTCTCGGACAACCGCGAGGGCGCGGTCAACGCCGTCAACCATCTGCTGGCGGGCGGCCATCGGCGCATCGCGTACCTGGGCGACCGCCTGTCCATCTCGACCGCGGCGAACCGCTTCGCCGGCTACCGGCACGCGCTCGAACTGGCGCGCATCCCGCTCGACGAGCAGATCGTGTGGCACGAGGCCGGTTCGGAGCGGGCGGCGATCGAGGCGACCGAGCGGATGCTGGGCCTGCCCGACCCGCCGACCGCCGTGTTCACCGGCCAGAACCTGCTGACCATCGCGGCCAGCCGCGCGCTGCGGGCGCGGGGGCTGCAGGACGAGGTCGCGATGGTCGGCTTCGACGACTTCCCGCTGGCCGACATGCTGCGCCCGGGCATCACGGTGGTCGCCCAGGACATCGAGGCGATCGGGCGGCTGGCCGCGCAGATCCTCTTTCGCAGGCTGGACGGCGACGGCGAGCCGACCGCCACGCACATCGTGCCCACCCGCCTGGTCACCCGCGGCTCGGGCGAGATCCCGGCGCCGGCGGCGGCCCGACGTGACTGACAGCGCCGGGCCGGCCGCGCCGCCGAGGCTGGTGGTGATCGGCGAGGCCCTGATCGACCTGGTCCCCGGCGACCGGCCGGGCGACTACCGGGCGAGAGCGGGCGGCAGCCCGTTCAACGTCGCGATCGGCCTGGCCCGCCTGCGCCATCGCACGGGCCTGATGGCCCGGCTGGCGGACGACTCCTTCGGCCGCCGGCTGCGCGCCCACGCCGCGTCCGAGGGAGTCGACCTGAGCCGGGCGGCGCACGCGGAACAGCCCACCACGCTCGCGGTCGTTTCCCTTGACGCGCAGGGCCACGCCGCATACGACTTCTACGTCGACGGCACCGCGGACTGGCAGTGGACCGGCGCGGAACTGGCGAGGCTGCCGCAGGACACCGCGGTCCTGCACGTCGGCTCCCTGGCCTCGTGGACGGCTCCGGGCGACGGGCGCATCCTGTCCGCCGCGCGGCGATTGCGCGACGGCGGCAACACCCTGATCAGCTACGACCCCAACATCAGGCCGCTGCTGCTCGCCGAGCCGGCGCGGGCGCGCGGACCGGTGGAGGACTTCGTCAGCGTCGCGCACCTGGTCAAGGCCAGCCGCGAGGACGTCGAGTGGCTGTACCCGGATGAGGGCCCGGACCGGATCGCCGCCCGCTGGCTGGAGCTCGGCGCGCTGGCCGTGGTCATCACCGACGGCGCGAACGGCGCGCGCCTGCTGCGCCGCGACGCCGCGCCGATCGCCCGCCCGGGCCGAGCGATCCGGTTGGCCGACACCATCGGCGCCGGTGACGCCTTCACCGCCGGATTGCTCGGCGGCCTGGCGCGCCGCGCGCTGCACACGCCCGAGCGACTGCGTCGGTGCGACGACGGCCTGCTGGCCGCGACCATCGACGACGCGGTGCTCATCTCGGCGCTCACCTGCGAGCGAATCGGCGCCGACCCGCCCTTCGCGAGCGAACACGGCGCGTACACGGGCACGAACGAGCCCTTATCCCCGTCCGACCTCTGCTTCGCCGACGCCGGCCCGGTCAGTGCCGCTTCGTGAACGCCGTCGTCCCCGCATCGAGGTTCGGGCCGTAGAGGACAGTCTTGGCGAACTCAAGCGACTCCTCCAGACTGAGCCCGCGATGCTCGCCGCCGTCCCCGGTCAGCTCGCTCACGTTGAAGGCCCCGTCCCACTCAACCCGCCAGACCCGATTCTGGAAGTTCTCAAACTCCAGGAACCGATCCGGCCTGTTCTCCAGTTTCGGGAATTGGTACTGCAGCGAATTCGGCGTGAAGTAATCCCGCTCGGCCATGACGCTGCCGTCGTCGGGCCGATAGCGGATCTTCATCGTCGGGCGAGGTTGCCGGCCAAGACGGCTCGGAGTCGCCCCGGCCGCCCTGGAGTAGCGGTAGCGTGCCTCTTCCTCGTTCTCGATCCCGGAGAATTCGCAGCGGTAGACGGGGAAGACCACCCGCGTCACCGCATGCAGCGGACCGTCCTCGTCGTGATTTTCGTGAACGCCGGGGCCGATGGCGGCCACCATGTCGAAACCGCGCCCGGGATACGCGAAGCCCTCGGCCAATACGAGCGGCCGATCGGGCACGGCAATCAACTCGGATTCGTGCTGTCGGGCGAAAGCCAGCACCGACACGGCAAGCCCCTCGTCGTACGACCTGAGCGCGAAAAACTCAAACACGTGCCTGCCGTCGCTACTCAGTGCCGCGGTAAAGTCGAAACCGGGCACCTCGGCCCAATGCCACGCCTCCGACAGCCCGGCCAGCGGAGCGGCATTGGGCATAGCGGTGAACACCGCCGCCAGATCCATTCGTTCCTCCGTGCTCAGCTCTTGCAACCGTAGTTCGGGCCAGGCGTCGCCTCTGCATAGCGGCGCTCTTCGAGCGCGCCTTTACGCCCGTTCTCGACTCTGGTCATGGGCGTCATGCCGTCGGTCTTGTTATACCAAGCTTCGCGTTCGGCGTAGCTCTGGTCGTAGCCCTCGTCGACCCAGTGCTTCACCACCGGTGGTTCGTGGTCGTAGGTGAGGCCGCCGCCGGCGGCCAGGTCCAACTTCTTACCGCTGCCGTCCAGCCAGGTGAGGTTCTCCCGCGGAATCCGCTCTCCGCTGCTGTCCACCGGCCATCCGGCCGCGTCTTTGGCCTGGGTGGGATCCGCGGCTTGCG
>JBOHCW010000435.1:0-5186 GCA_050725375.1 Actinocrinis sp.
GTCTCGTCTAAGACGTACGGCGTGGTCTCGCCGGTGTCGACGAAGCCGTAGCGCTCATAGAAGCGGTGCGCGCGATCGTTGTCCTCGTGCACGGAGAGCGTGATCAGGTCCGCCTTACCGACATCGCGTGCCCAAGCAATCGCGGCGTCGAAGAGCTGTGGAGCGACGCCGTTCTTCGCGCCGCGATGCTCCGGCGTGACATACACGCTGTATACGACCATCTCGCGTACGCCCTCCGTCTGCCCAGCACGCGGGTACACGCCGGCGAGACCCACGAACCGTTCGCTCTCGTCGAGCGCGGCGAAGAGCGCCGTCTGTGACGGCTCGGCGACGCGCTCGACGCGCTGGCGCCACTCCTCGGCCGTCAGCCGGACCGCGTCGCGGTGCCATTCGCCGAAGCCGATCGGCGTGTCCTGGAGTGCTTCCAGGCGGATCTCCCGGAACGCTGGCCAGTCATCGGGACGCAGCCTGCGGATCTCGTATGCACGCATAGATGTGATCATCGTCGATCCACTTCACTCGTTCCACCCAATAACTACGTTCTGCGTATAAGCGCAATGCGGCGCCAGGTTTCGGCCCTGCTTGGTTCTGTCGGAGCCGCCCGGCAGAATGGGCCCTGAGCGATCTCCTCAGCGGGGAGCGCCGGGCGGAACCACGTGCGGACAGACGACCAGGCGGGCAGGGCAGGGAACGATGACGGTGCCGATCAACCAGCGGATCGCCGAGGAACTCGGCGTCCGGGAGCGTCAGGTCACGGCGGCGGTGCAGCTGCTGGACGGCGGCGCGACCGTCCCGTTCATCGCGCGCTACCGCAAGGAGGTCACCGAGGCGCTGGACGATGCGCAGCTGCGCACCTTGGAGGAGCGCCTGCGATACCTGCGCGAGCTTGAGGAGCGGCGCGCGGCCGTCCTTGAGTCGATCCGTTCGCAGGGCAAGCTGGACGAGGCGCTGGCCGCGCAGATCATGGCCGCCGACTCGAAGGCACGCCTCGAGGACATCTACCTGCCGTTCAAGCCGAAGCGGCGCACCAAGGCGCAGATCGCCCGCGAGGCCGGGCTCGAACCGCTGGCCGACCTGCTGATCGGCGACCCGTCGCAGGACCCGCAGACCGCCGCGGCCGGCTACGTGGACGCGGACAGGGGCGTCGCCGACGCCGCGGCCGCGCTGGACGGCGCCCGCTCGATCCTGGTCGAGCGCTTCGGCGAGGACGCCGACCTGATCGGCGAGCTGCGCGAGCGGATGTGGGAGCGCGGCCGGATCGTGTCCAGCGTGCGCGAGGGCAAGCAGGAGGCCGGCGCCAAGTTCTCCGACTACTTCGAGTTCTCCGAGCCGTTCACCACGCTGCCGTCGCACCGGGTGCTGGCCCTGATGCGCGGCGAGAAGGAGGAGGTGCTCGACCTCGTACTCGAACCCGAGGAGGCCGCCCCGGACGCCAGGACGACTCAAGGCACTTCCGTGCGCACCGGCTACGAGGTGCGGATCGCGGCACGCTTCGACATCGCCGACCAGGGCCGGCCCGCGGACCGCTGGCTGCTGGAGAGCGTGCGCTGGGCCTGGCGCACCAGGGTGCTGGTACGCCTCGGCATCGACCTGAGGCTGCGGCTGTTCCAGGCCGCCGAGGACGAGGCCGTGCGCGTGTTCGCCGCGAACCTGCGCGACCTGTTGCTCGCCGCCCCGGCCGGCACCCGCGCCACGATGGGCCTGGACCCCGGCTTCCGCACCGGCGTGAAGGTGGCGGTCCTCGACGCCACCGGCAAGTCCGTGGCCACCACGGCGATCTACCCGCACGTGCCGCAGCAGCGCTGGGACGAGTCCATCGCCGTCCTGGCCAAGCTCGCCGCCGCGCACGGTGTGGACCTGGTCGCGATCGGCAACGGCACCGCCTCGCGTGAGACCGACAAGCTGGCCGCCGACCTGATCGCCCGTCATCCGGAGCTGCGGCTGACCAAGGTGCTGGTCTCGGAGGCCGGCGCCTCCGTCTACTCCGCCTCCGCGTACGCGTCGCAGGAGCTGCCCGACATGGACGTCTCGCTGCGCGGCGCGGTCTCGATCGCCCGCCGGCTGCAGGACCCGCTGGCCGAGCTGGTGAAGATCGACCCGAAGTCCATCGGCGTGGGCCAGTACCAGCACGACATCTCCGAGTTCAAGCTCTCCCGCTCGCTCGACGCCGTCGTCGAGGACTGCGTCAACGCGGTCGGCGTGGACGTGAACACCGCCTCGGTGCCGCTGCTCGCGCGCGTGTCAGGCATCGGCGACAGCCTCGCGGAGAACATCGTCGCGCACCGCGACGCCAACGGCCCGTTCCGCAGCCGCACCGCGCTCAAGGGCGTCTCCCGGCTCGGCCCGAAGGCGTTCGAGCAGTGCGCGGGCTTCCTGCGCATCCCCGACGGCGACGACCCGCTGGACGCGTCCAGCGTGCACCCCGAGGCGTACCCGGTGGTGCGCAGGATCCTGACGAGCACCGGCCAGGCGATCAAGCAGCTGATCGGCAACGGCGGCGCCCTGCGCGCGATCAAGCCGGCCGACTTCGTCGACGACACCTTCGGTCTGCCGACCGTCACCGATATTCTGCGCGAGCTGGAGAAGCCGGGCCGCGACCCGCGCCCCGCCTTCCGCACCGCGACGTTCAAGGACGGCGTGGAGAAGCCCTCCGACCTCCAGCCGGGCATGCTGCTCGAAGGCGTGGTCACGAACGTGGCCGCGTTCGGCGCGTTCGTCGATGTCGGCGTGCACCAGGACGGGCTCGTGCACGTCTCGGCGATGTCGCGCACGTTCATCAAGGACCCGCGCGAGGTGGTCAAGCCCGGTGACGTGGTGCGCGTGAAGGTCCTGGACGTGGACCTGCCGCGCCAGCGCATCTCGCTGACCCTGCGCCTCGACGACGAACCGCAGAAGCCGCGCGGCGGCCAGGGCGGCAACCGCGACCAGGGCCGGCCGGGTCAGGGACGGGGCCCGGGACAGACTCAGGGGCAAGGGCAGGACCAGAGTCAGGGCCAGGGACCGGGACAGGGCCAGGCGCAGGGACAGACGCAGGGACAGACGCAGGGTCAGACACAGGGCCGAGGCGACCGCGGCGGCAATCAGAACCGTGACGGTCGAGGACGGCAGGACCGCGACCGCGGGCAGGCCGGGAACAATTCCGGCGGATCGTCAGATACCGCTCTAGCGGATGCGCTCCGGCGCGCGGGTTTGGTTAAATAAGCAACCACGAGCACGAAATCGTAACCACCCGGCAGCACTGTGTATCAGGAAGCGTGGGTACGAGGCAGGGGTGACCGCCGATAGGAGGGCGCCGGGTCCGGACCGGCCGGCCGACCCGCGCGATGAACTCGTCCAGGCCCTACTCGGGCTGCGCTGGGCGCTGCCGCGGACGGACGCGGACGCCCGGGTGGCCCTCGACCAGCTCTCGTCCGTCGCCGTACGGGTCCAGCAGTTGGCGGGGGAGCAGCCCGGCGACGAGACGCCGTGGGACGGGCAGGTGCAAGCCCTGCTCGCCCAGTCCGGTTTCGCGCTGGACTGGTGGCGCCCGGTGCTCGACGACGTCGACCTCGACTGGACGCTGAACCACCAGGCGCACCTGTCCGCCGACCTGGCCCGGATAGCCTCGGCCGGCGCGCGCATCCTGGACCAGTTCGCGCCGGCCGCGCCCCCGATCGACGCCCCGTCCAGCGCCGTCACCGAGGGCCCGCCCCAGTCGCAGCACCACGCGCCGAGAATCGCCGCCGCCTTCGGCTCGGTCCCCGCCGCCGCGATCGTCGGTCCGCTGGCGAACTCGGGCCGGCACCGCCGCCCCGCCTACGACTTCGAGTCCTTCGACTCCCTCGACGCACGCCGGGACCAGCAGCCCGCCGACCCGGACACCCAGCACCAGCAGCACCCGCAGCCGCAGAACCCGAGTCAGCACGTACATCAGCAGCCGTACATCCCGGCCGCGGTGCAGTTCACCCCGCCGCAAGGCGACTTCCCGCAGGCCACGGACGAGATCGAGCCCGAGCTCGAACACCTCTTCCGCCCCCAGCAGGCCGCGGCGGCAGCGTCCACTCCGACAGCGCCGGCCACGTCGCCGGTGCCGCCGGACGCGCCGCCGCTCCAGCCACCGCCGGTCTCCGTGCCCGGGCCCGTGCCCGGGTCGCCTTCGTCGATCCCTGCGACCTCCGGGCCTCAGCCGCCGCCCTCGTCGCAGTCCCCGTCCTCCGTCCCGAACGCGCCGCTGTTCGGCCCGCCGTCCCTGTTCGCCCCGAACACCGGACCCGGCGCCGGCCCGGGCCTCCCGCGCTCGCCGATGGCCCAGCGCGACTCCGTCGGCCAGGCCGGTGGCGCCGCGACCGGCACACCGCCGCCGCCGGCGTTCTCCCGCCCGATCGTGTGGGGCGGCGACGGCATGGACGACGAGGACGAGTTCGACCCGGTCGTCCGCGAACGCCGTGGTCCGCACGCCGGCATGGTCATCCAGGCGGTCGGCATCCTGGGCGCGGTCGCGGCACTGTGCTGGTGGGCCGCGACGAGCCTGCACTTCGGCTCAAGCCCGGCGGGCCACCCCGCCGCGGCGGCGACGGGAACAGGCACGCACTCGACCGCTTCCCATGCCCCGGCGGCAGGCGGCGCGGCGTCCGCAAAGGCGCATCCGACCACCACGCCCTCGGCGCACAAGAGCCAGCCCGGCGTCGTCACCCCGATCACCAGGCCGCCGACCAGCCCGCTGCCATCGAACGCCGCGAACGTGAAGGCGCTGCAGGTTCAGCTCCTGGGCGGCAGCCAGTCGGTTCATCAGATCGCGCTCCTCCTCGCGGTCAACACCTCCGGCACCGGCCGCGTCACGGTCACGGTCGACTACTACGGCGCCAAGGACGGCAAGAAGACCGACGAGCGCACAGCATCCTGGACCCTCAGCGGTAAGACGGCGTACTCCATCGGCACCTCGATCCCCACCGACGCCTACTGCGGCGAGGTCTTCACGCTCAAGGCGGTCTCCGGTGACGCCACCTCGACCCAGAGCACCAATCCCGGCTGCTAAAGCCCAGGGCCGATAGCCCGGCGTCGATAGCCCAGCGTCGATGGCCCAGGCCCGACAGCCAAGGGCCGCAATTCTAGTCATAAGTCCCTTGAGAAGGGCTCGCCTGACCGCGCCTTCGATGGTCGTTGGCTACCTTTATGCCGTGCGGACGTGGGGCCAGGCGGTTAGCGCG
>JBOHCW010000436.1:0-7578 GCA_050725375.1 Actinocrinis sp.
GTACGGGGACTTAACCCAGTACCTCGACTCGCCCGCGCCGTGGCAACGGTACGCGGTGTACAAGACAATCGTTACCCAAGCCGATCTCATCCAGGACACCGAAGTCAAGCGGTTGATTGATCGCGCACTCAGCGACGTCACGACTGGTCTTACCCAAGGCATTAGGCAGGGGTTCGTGCCGCGCGTTGAGTTTGCAGCGCTCGAAGCTGTTGCAAGTCTCATTGAACGGGGAACCGACGAGCAGGTCCGCACCGTGCTGGAGACACTCGAACCACTCGTACACCGAGCTTGGGGATAGGCGGACAGCGGTGGGCCGTCCCCCGGGAAGTGGACACTGGGTTTCATGCTGCTGTGGGTATCAGTGTAGCACTATGGTCGGTGCTTTTTGAGGTGCCGTGGTATCGGTTCTCGTAGTCGACCGGGGAGAGGTAGTCGGCTCTGGAGTGCCTGCGGCGGTGGTTGTAGAACGCGATCCACCGGAAGATTTCGCGGCGGGCCTCGGTGACGTCGGTGAACCGCTTGGTCTCCAGGTCGTATGGGGTCTCGAGCTTGAAGCTGCTGAAGAAGCTCTCGGCTGCGGCGTTGTCCCAGCACACCCCGCGGCGCCCCATGGAGCGGCGTACCGCCTGGTCGCGACAGTACTCGGCGACCAGGAACGACGTGTACTGACTTCCCCTGTCGGTATGGAAGATCACCCCGTCCACGGTCCCGCCGCGGGCGGCCACCGCCGCGGCCAGGGCGTCGCGCACGAGTTCGGCGCGCATGTGCTCGGCCACCGACCAGCCCACCAGCCGCCCGGAGTAGAGGTCGATGACGGTGGCGAAATATATGAAACCGGACGCCCCGACCGGGACGTAGGTGATGTCACCGCACCACTTCTCATCCGGGCGCGAGGCGGTGAACTCCCGCTTGACCAGGTCGGGGATGTGCCCCGCGGCGGGGTCGGGCACGGTGGTGACCACGCGCCGGCGGCGGTGGCGCCCTACGATCCGGTGCTCGCGCATCACCCGCTCGATCCGCTTGCGGTTGACCGGCCCGGCCCCGGCCTGCTCGCGGCGCGCGGCCAGCTCGGCGTGAATGCGGCGCACCCCGTAGGTCCCGCGTGAGTCTGCATGCGCGGCGCGGATCTGCCCGGCCAGTTCCGCATCGGCGGCCTCCCGGGCCGCACGCGCCTGGGCTGCAGCGATCCACGCGGTGTAGCCGGAGCGCCCCACCCCCAGCACACGACAGAGCCGCTTGACCTTGTACTGGTCGGCATGGGCGGAGATGAACCGGTAGCGGCAGGTCATCGACCCATCTCCTTGGCAATATATTGAGCCGCCTTGCGCAGGATCTCCTTCTCGAGCTTCAACTCGGCGTTCTCCTTGCGCAGTCGCCGAAGCTCCTCAAGCTCCGCTGGTCCGAGCCCGGCGGCCTGCTGGGCCTGCTGCTTGTCGGCGGCCTTGACCCACTGGCGCAACGTCTCGTGGTTGACTGCGAGCTCCCGGGCGATCTCGGCGATCGTCCGCTCGGGCGAGGAACGCACCAGCGCGACCGCGTCGCGCCGGAACTCCTCAGGGTACTTCGACGGGCGTGACACACCTGCCCCTTCCTAGATCACTCAAGATCCAAGTATCGGGGTGTCCACACTCCGGGGGACAGGCCAACCATCGACGCAATCGCCGTTGTGAGAGGGCTGTGACAATGAACCCGGACACCCCGACCCAGGCGCAGACCCATGCGCAGACCCAGACTCAGCACCGCGACCCGGCCGTGGTCGCCCCGCTGACCGGCCACCTGGCCTCGCCGAAGCTCGCCGGCAATCTGCAGCGAGTACTCGCGGACCTGATCGTGCTGCACATCCAGGGCAAGCAGGCGCACTGGAACGTGGTCGGCCACAACTTCCGCGACCTGCACCTGCAGCTCGACGAGATCGTCGAGGACGCGCGCGGCCTGAGCGACGACGTCGCCGAGCGGATGCGCGCGCTCGGCGCGCTCCCGGACGGCCGTGCGGACACGGTCGCGTCGACCACCTCGCTGCCGCGCTTCCCGTTCGGCGAGCAGGACACGGCGACCGTCGTGGACCTGATGACCGAGCGGCTGCGGCGCGCCGTCGCGACCGTGCGTGAAGTGCACGACGACGTGGACGCCGAGGACCCGACGACGGCCGACCTGCTGCACACCGTGATCGACCGGCTGGAGAAGCAGGCCTGGATGCTCAGCGCCGAGAACCGCGGGCACTGACGGAGCTCGGCGTCCTGCGTGATCTGTACCGTGCGTCCGGCGGTCGTGCGTTCAGCGAGTAGGCGAGTAGGCGAATAGAGCGGTTCTCCAGCGACTTCGGCGCGCGCAGACCACGGATCGCGCATAGCCTGCGTTGCATGGCCAGTGCTGAAGCACACGTGGACGTCGCCGGGCGCTCGGTGCGCATCTCGTCGCCGGGCAAGGTCTACTATCCGGACGCCGGCATCACGAAGCTCGACCTCGCCACCTACTACGCGTCTGTCGCCGACGGCGTGTTCCGCGCGCTGGCCGGTCGTCCGGTCGCGCTCAACCGGTTCCCCGACGGGCTCGGCGGTTCGTCGTTCTATATGAAGCATGCGCCCAAAGGGCTGCCCGACTGGGTGCAGACCGCCAAGGTCACCTTTCCCAGCGGACGGACCGGCGACGAGGTCTGCATCACCGAGGCGGCGACCGTCGTGTGGGCCGTCCAGATGGGCGCGCTCGAACTGCATCCCTGGCCCGTTCGGCGCAACGACACCGACCACCCCGACGAGTTGCGCGTGGACCTCGACCCGCAGCCCGGCACCGGCTTCGCCGAGGCGATCGAGGCCGCGCACGAGGCCAAGGCGCTGTTCGAGCAGGTCGGCCTGACCTCGTTCGTGAAGACGACCGGCGGCCGCGGCCTGCACCTGCTGGTGCGCATCGAACCGCGCTGGTCCTTTGTCGAGGCCAGGCGCGCGGTGATCGCGTTCGCGCGGCAGCTGGAGCGAAACCGGCCCGACCTGGTGACCACCTCGTGGTGGAAGGAGGAGCGCGGCGAGCGGGTGTTCGTGGACTTCAACCAGATGGCCCGCGACCGCATGCTCGCCTCGGCCTACTCGACGCGCGCGCGTCCCGGCGCCCTGGTGTCGATGCCGGTCCGCTGGCCGGACCTGTCCGACGTGACGCCGGACGACTTCACGCCGAGCACGGTGCCCGCCCTGCTCGCGGACCGCGGCGACGCGCACGCCGACATCGACAAGACCGCGTTCACCCTAGACGCGCTGTTGGAGATGGCCGACCGTGACGAGCGCGACCACGGCGTCGGCGACATGCCCTACCCGCCCGACTTTCCCAAGATGCCCGGCGAACCCAAACGCGTCCAACCGTCCAAGGCCAAGTCGAAGCCGGATGCCAAGCCGGATGCCAAGCCGGAGACCTAGCGACCAAGACGGTTCCCAGTTCTGATCCGCCGTCAGCCCGGACACCGCATACCGGTGTTCGATGTTGTCCGTTTGAAACGGACAGACGGGCCAGGAGGCAGTCAACTGGGACTGGCAGTCAACTGGGACAGCCCGGCCATGGCCCGGCTGCTCCTTATCGTCACTCAGTCGAAGACGTCGGCCAGGTCGTAGGGTGCGGGAACGTCCAGTTGGTCGTAGCTGCACGAGGCGGGCTCGCGGTCGGGCCGCCAGCGCACGAAGCGTGCATTGTGGCGGAAGCGGTCTTGCTGGAGCTGGTCGTACCGCACCTCGCACACCAGCTCGGGGCGCAGCGCGACGAACGACTTGTCCTTGCCCGCGTTCCACCGGTTCAGCTGGCCGGGGCGGCGGTGCTCCTCGTCCGCGCCCTCGCCGACCCACGGGTGTTCGTCGCCGTCGGCGACGCGGTATCGCGCCAGCTCGTCGATGAGTTCCGCGCGGCGTGCCATCGTGAACGCGCTTGACCCGCCGACGTAGTTGAGGACGCCGTCCGCGCCGTAGAGGCCGAGCATCAGGGAGCCGACCACCGGACCGCTCTTGTGCAGGCGGTAGCCGCCGACGACCGCGTCGGCCGTCCTCTCGTGCTTGATCTTCACCATCGTGCGCTCGCCCGGCCGGTACGTGCCCGCGACCGGTTTGGCGACCACGCCGTCGAGTCCGGCGCCCTCGAAGCGCTCGAACCACGTGCCCGCCAGCTTCGGGTCGTCGGTCGCACGCGTGACGCGTACGTGGTCGTGGCGGCCGTATAGGCCGGCCAGCGTCGCACGGCGGTCGGCGAACGGACGGCCCGTCAGATCCTCGTCTCCCAGCGCGAGCAGGTCGAAAGCGATGAAGGTGGCCGGGGTGCGCTCGGACAGCAGGGCGATCCGCGACTGTGCGGGATGGATGCGGTCGGACAGCCGGTCGAAGTCGAGCTTGCCCTCGGCGACGACCACGACCTCGCCGTCCAGGACACAGCGGGCCGGCAGCGCCTCGGCGAGCGAGGCGACCAGCTCGGGGAAATAGCGGGTCAGCAGCTTGCCGCCCCGGCTGCCCAGCTCGATCTCGGCGCCGTCGCGGAAGACCAGGCACCGGAAGCCGTCCCACTTCGGCTCGTACAGATAGTCGCCGACCGGCACGGACGCGGCGGACTTGGCCAACATCGGCTCGACCGGGGGCATCAGCGGCAGCTTCATGGGTCCAGCCAAGCACGAGTGCTGCTGCTCGGCACCTCTTGACGCGGCCCAACACGACCTAACGCGCCGACGTCGCTAGGGCACGCGGTGGGTCCTAGGCGTGTACCGCGTCAGTGACGGATCCACTGCTGGCTCTGGGTGCCGTCGCATGGCGAGAGCACCATGTCGGTGCCCTCGGTCGTCGACTTGCCGTCCGCGTCCAAGCACAGGTTCGCGTTCACGCTCACGATCGAGCCGTTCTGCTCAAACGTCCACTGCTGGTTCGGGCCGCCGTTGCAGGTCCACAGCACGACCTTCGTGCCCGGGTCCTTGCCCAGGCCGTCGTCGTCCAGGCAGAACGCGCCGCCCTGCTGGGTCAGCTGGCCGGCGGCGGTCAGCGTCCAGTTCTGCGCCTCGGTGCCGTTGCAGTGGTAGATGTCCTCGGTCGTGCCGTTGTTGAAGTTCGCGCCCGCCGTGTCGAGGCAGAAGCCGGTCTGGCCCTGCACGAGCGTCGAGGTACCGGGCGCGCCGCCCATCGAACTCGGGCTCGGGCTCGCCGAGGGGCTGGGGCTCGCCGAGGGCAGGAGGACGACCGCCGGAGCGGTGTTGGAGTCGGCGGCGGACGGCGTCGTGACCACCATGGTCGGCGTGGAGCCGCTCGCCGCGGCGGCGGCCGTGCCCCTGCCCCCGCCCATCGACATCGCGATGCCGATCACCAGGCCGACCACGATGACGGCGGCGGCGATGCCCGCCTCGGTCTTGTGCTCCTGGATGACGCGTGGCATCCGATCGGCGACCGTGCGGGCGACGTCCGCGCCCCGGCCGGTGTAGACGCCGGAGCGGTATTCGGGTTCGTCGTATTCGCTGAAGGACATGCCGCCGACGGTCACCGGCTGGATCAGCTGCGTGTGTTCGATGCCTGAGGAGGAGTGGTCCGGTCGGGCAGGGGCCGGTGTGGCTGTGGGCGCCGCGGTCGACATAGGCATCGACGAGGGCACGTGAGGCACGAGCGTTGTCGGTGCCGCGTCGACGACTGAGGTGGACGCGCCGGGTACAGCGGCAGCGGCCTCCGAACGCAGCGCCGCGGCGAGTTGAGCGGCCGTGGGCCGGTAACGCGGGTCCTTGTCCAGGCACGCCGCGACAATCCGCCACAGCGAATCGGACAGGCCCGCGATCGGCTCGGGCTGCTGGTGCCGGTGCAGATCGGCGACGGCGTCCGGCCACTCGGCGGTGAAGGGCGGCTTACCCGCCAGGCACTCGTAGAGCACGACACCGACGGCGTACACGTCGGCCTGCGCGGTGACGGGCGCGACGGCCTGCGGCTGGACCGGTGCGAGCTCCGGGGCGCGGTACTCGGCCGGCGGGGCGGGCTCGCCCGAGCCGTGCGCGGCGGCGCGGTTGAGCAGCGCGCCGAGCGCGAAGTCGGTCACCACCACGGTCGGGATGCCGCCGCCGCCCGGGGCGCTGGTGAGCAGCACGTTGGCCGGGTGCAGGTCGCCGTGCGCGATGCCGGCCGCGTGCGTCGCGGCGAGGGTGTCGCACAGTTGCGCGATCACGGACGTGGTCGCGGCCGGGAGCATCGCGCCGCGCCGGGAGAGCAGGGTGCGCAGGCTCTGGCCCGGGACCAGGCGCGAGCGCAGGGCGAACCAGCCCTCGCCGGAGGCCGCGTCGTCGACCGCGACGATGCCCGGGTGGGCCAGCCGCGCCACCGCGCCGAGCGCCGCGTACAGCTCGGCCACGGCCTCCTGACCGGCGGTCAGTTCAGGCCGCAGCAGCTTGACGGCGTGCTCGGTGCCGTCGGACAGCTCGCTGCCGCGCCACACCGTGCCCGCCGCACCGGTTCCCACCTGGCCGGCCAGTTCGAACCGCTCGCCGAGTCGCCACCGGGGATCTGTCACGCGCTGCCTCGTCATCCCTTGAACACGAAGAACGCCGAGCATTCTACGAACAACCGTGCCCGTTTGGTTGGCCGGGCGGGCCACTGGATGTGCAGACTATAGACGTGCTCAACGACGAGGAACCCGCCGGCGCGAAGACTGAGACCCCTGAGAACTCCGGCCCCGGTGTCAATCCGGACACTTCGGGCGAGGATTCCGGCACCGCGCAGAAGGCGGCGCCGAACGGCTGGCTGCTGCTGGTCTACCGGATCCCGTCCGAACCGACCCGGCTGCGCGCCGCCGCCTGGCGCCGCCTCAAGGGCCTCGGCGCGATCTACCTGCAGAACTCCGCCGCCGCGCTGCCGGCCGGCACCGCCGCCGAGCGGGCGCTGCGCAAGCTGCGCCGGGAGATCGTCGAGATGGGCGGCACCGCGCTGCTGATGTCCTGCTCGGTGCTCGCCGGGGAGTCCGAGGTGCGCGCCGCGTTCCAGGCGGCCCGGGACGACGAGTACGAGGAGATCATCGACAAGTGCCAGGACTTCATGGCGCAGCTGGAGAAGGAGTACCGGGCCGAGCACTTCACCTACGCGGAGCTTGAGGAGAACGAGGAGGACCTGGTCAAGCTGCGCAACTGGTTCGCCAAGATCACCGACCGGGACGTGTTCGGCGCGCCGCGCCGGGCCGCCACGCTCGAAGCGATCGCGACCTGTGAGCAGGAGCTGGAGAAGTACGCGGCGCGGGTATACGCCGAGGAGGCGGACGGGCACTGAGTCGCCGAGGAGGCGGACGGGCACTGAGCCGTCCGCCTCCGGGCGTCTCCGGGATCTACGACAGCCGCGTGCGTCAGTGCTTGCGGCGGGCGCGCCACAGGCTCCACGGCAGCACGACCACGACGACGGCCGGCAGCAGCCACCACGCCGGCACCGAGGTCCGGCTCACGCCGTACGTCGCCGCCAGCGCGACGATGACGGCCACCGCGACGCGCCAGTCGTCGCCGACGATGAAGTCGTACCAGAAGGCGCCGAAGGCGCGCAGACGGGCGATCACGACTGCTCCATTCGCACGGACGGGACGGGGGCGGCGGCGCTCACGGCGCTCACGGCG
>JBOHCW010000437.1:0-9238 GCA_050725375.1 Actinocrinis sp.
GGGTGAGATAGTCATCGAACCTGGTCTGGTCGCGCAATGTCTCGCCCGCCCGGATCCGCCTCGCCTGCTCGCGCTCGGTGTCCCAGATGCGGCGTGCGGTCGCCAGCACCTCCTCGATGCGCTCGGCCGGGACGAACAGGACGCCGTCGTCGTCGGCGAACACGTAGTCGGCCGCCGTTGCCGTGTGCGTGCCGAAGCGTGCTGAGACCAGGGCCTCCGGTTCCTGCTCGTCGAGGCGCACGGGGCCCGGCGGGTAGCTGCCGTAGCTGAACACCGGCGTGCCGATCTCGACCAACTCGGGGGTGTCGCGGTGCAGGCCCCAGACGACGAGACCTGCGACGCCCGCCGCCCGTGCTTCCAAGACCGTGAGATCGCCGACGCACGCCTCGTCGGTGCGGCCGCCGTTGTCGACGACCAGGACGTCGCCCGGCTCCGCTCGGCCGTAGGCCTCCAGGAACACGTCCACGCTGCCGTAGTGGCGCGCGGGAAGCACGCGGCCGGCGAGGCGGTGGCCGGTCGTGACCGGCTTGACGCCAGCGGGGGCCACGCGCAACGGCACGTCGGTGCGGACGCAGGCGTCTGCGACCAGTGGCGTGGAGAGGTCGGCGAAGGACGTGGCGACGGATTCGTTTCGGGCGGCCATGTCGCGATTCTGCCAGGTAGACAGGCTCGTGCGGCGCGGACCTGACGCCGATTCGCCGTCTGTACGATCAGGTCATGGGTGATCACGCAGTGCACGGCGCGGACGGCTCGGCGGGTTCGGCGGCGCGCGCGGACGCCCTGAGCGGTGATCTGGAGCGGCTTCGGCGGATGTTCGCGAACGCGGCAGAGTTCTCGAGTTCGCCGCTGTACACATCGCTCAGTGCGACGGTCGCGCGTGAGCCGGCTCTGTTGCGGCTGGCCGCGCGCGGTCGGCCCGGGCAGTATCCGACGTTCCTGTTCTTCGCGGCGGTGCACGCGCTACTGCTCGGCGGCGCGCAGCACGAGCTCGGGCGGTTCTATCCGACGATTGTCGGCGCCGCGCACGCACAGGACGCGACTTCGGACCGAGGACGTGCGGCCGCCGGGACCGCGCTGGTGTCCTTCGCGGCCGAGCACGAAGACGGGCTGGCGCGGCTGATCGAGACGCGGCTCGTACAGACCAACAGCGTCAAGCGATCGCTGGCGCTGCGTGTCGCGCTCGCGCTGCTCGCCCGCGAGATCGACGCGCCGGTGCACCTCGTCGAGGTCGGCGCGAGCGCGGGCGTGCACTTGCGCTTCGACCGGTTCGGCTACCAGCTCGCGGGACGGCGGTTCGGGGTACCCGACTCGCCGGTGCAGATCACCTCGCAGTGGCGTGGCGGCGCGCAGGTACCGGATCTGGACGCGCTGCCTGCGCTGGCGAGCACGGTCGGCGTCGACCTGAATCCGCTCGACGCGGCCGACCCGGCCGATCGTCGGTGGCTGGAAGCCCTGGTGTTCCCGGAGAACCGGCACCAGGCGGCGCTGCTGCGCGACGCGCTGGCCGTCGTCGCCGAGCAACCTCCGCAGATCCGGGCCGGTGACGCGGTCGACGTGTGCCCGCAACTCGGGCGTGAGCTGCCGGTCGGCGAGCCGCGCGTGGTCTTTCACTCGGCCACGCGAATGCACGTGCCGCAGGAGCGCGTCGCGGCGTTCGAGGACGCGATCGAGTCGATCGGTGAGCACGGTCCGCTCTATCGCGTCTGGCTGGAGGGGTCGCCGGACGTGGACCCGCGTCCGCAGCCGGCTGAGCCTGGCGCGGCGCTGACCCTGCGCCGGCCGGGCGGTCAGCCGACGGACGTGGCGATCGTCGAGGGGCGGCTGGAGTGGATAGAGCTGCTCTGACTAACTCTCCGACTGGTTGCCGTCCGGCCAATCGCCGATGAGTGAGAACCCGACGACCACGCCCGCCGAGACGGTGATCTTGCCGGGCATCAGGTCGCCCTCGCCACCGCCCGCCGAAGACTGGGTTTGCCAGCGGTAAGTGTTCTGTGACGGCTCGGAGTCGACGTCCTTGATGTGGACGACCGGGCCGAGTCGCACGTCGGCGGCGCGCGCGTACGAATCCGCCTTATCCCGAGCGTCGGCTACGGCGGCTTCGCGGGCCCGCGTGCGCAGCTCCTTCTTGCCGCGCACATCGAATTCGACGCCGTCTACCTGGTTCACTCCGGCGTCGACCACGTCGACCAGGACCGTCTCGAGGATTTCGAGCTCGCGCAGCTCGATCACGAAGAAGACGGCGCACTCATAGCCGAGGAACGTGCGCTCGCTGCCGGTGAAGTTCCAAGTGGACCGGAGGTTCAGCCGGGAGCTGGATACCGCCGTGTCGGGGATCGCGTGCCGACGCAGCACCTCCCGGACGCGGTTCACCCCGGTGCGGGTAACCTCGAAGGCCTCGCTCGGCTCCGGCATGATCTGCTTGATGGCCACCCGCAGTCGGGCCAGGTCCGGCGCGGCCTCCACGCTCGCCGCGCCGAACACCGATGCGCCCCACGGCCGGGCGATGGATTGAGTATCGTTCACGTCCCCATCGAACCAGAGCGATCCGCCGTACCGAGACCCTTGCGACGTGCGCGTCCGCAACGCGCGCGGTCAGCGCCCTAAGTTGTCCGTCCAGGACGGACAGCAGTGTCCGACGCCAGGCACGGCCGGCCAGTTTGCGCGCGCTAGGGCAGGGGCGCGAGCAGTTGTGGAATGGCGGTCTCGAAGTACAGGGCCGAGCCGGGCTTGTAGTAGTGGGTGCCGTCCCACCGGTACGAGCGGTCGGCCGCGATATGCGGATCTGAGCAGAACGCGGGTGGCGGTTGGAGTGTGACGACCGCGCCTGTGGCGGTGCCCGGGCCGTTGGCTTGCGACTGGGCGTACGCGGTGAGCAGGGTGTTGATGTGACGCGTACGGGAGTCGTCGCCGCGTTCGGGCCAGTAGCCGGAGCCCGGTTCGGGGACGGGGCGGTAGCAGGGCAGCAGCGCCAGCTCGATGCGGGGGACGCCGGTTGCCTTGAGCCTGGCGACGGCGTCGGATAGGCGCTCGGTGTAGTAGGCGTCCCAGGCTTGGCTGCCGAAGGACATCGTTGTGCCGTTGACGCGGTCGTCGAACTCGTCCCAGCCGCCGATCATCATGACAACGATGTCCGGGTGCTGTGCTGCGACGTGCGACTGCCATTTGGCCGTCGTGTTCTGGCAGTCGGCGCCGAGGTCGCGGCGTTCGCCGTCGCGACTGGCGATGTCGCCGCCCAGGAAGCCGCAGCCTTCGGTGGTGTCGTCGCTGGTGAGCAGGTACTTGCCGAGGTTGCGCGGCTTGTTGAGCAGCAGCGTCATGCCCTGGGAGTCGCCGACGAAGGCGACGGTCGGCGGATGTGACGGCGGAGCGGGCATCGCGGTGGGGACGGGGGCCAGCGCTGCGGCGCGTGCACTCGCGGACATAGTGGGGGAGTGGCTCGCGGACACTGCCGTGTTGCCCGCTGCGCGCGGGGCGAGCGGTGGGCCGGTCAGAGCAGGAGCCGGGCCGCTGTCCTCGGCGATCGCGTCGGGGTTGGACGGATAGCGGTCCGCGACATTCACCAGGCTGTTGCCGAGGCCGAACGCGCACACCGCGACGCCTATGGCCAGCGTCGCCGCGCCGGCGGGCAGCACGAAGCGGCGCTCGCGTACCGACCTGCGGCAGCGCGTGACGGTCCGGCTGATCGCGCCCTCGCGGATCGGGCGCTCGATGTGCCGGAATGTCAGGTCGGCCAGAGCTAACGAAATGACGGCGCGGAGCGCGAAGTCGGCGGCCAAGGGCAGGTGCAGGTCGGCGCCCGGCCTGGTCACGTCGAATACCGGCCAGTGCCATAGGTAGAGGGCGTACGAGCGTTCACCTAGCCACACCAGCGGCGGTGTGGACAGCGCGCGGGCGAGCAGGCCGCCCGCGGTCGCGGCGCGGATTGCCAGGAGCGCGGCACCGCTCACTCCGAGCAGTCCGGCCGGGTACAGCCAAGGTGCGTTGTCAGGCACGGTGACGACCATGTAGCCGATGGCGCCGAGTGCGCACGCGCCAAGCAGGTCACGCGTCGTCACGCGCCACCGCGTGGTTGGCGCGACATCCCAGGCGCGGCCGTTCGCCGCGATGGCCAGCGCGAGCGCGGCACCGATGAACAGTTCGAACGCGCGCGTGTCGCTGCCGTAGTAGACGCGTGACGGATCGCGCCACGGCGAGTACTGGGCCTTCATCAGCAGCGCCGAGGCGGTGGCGAGCGCGAGAGTCCAGCAGCATGCGGTCCACAGCGTTGTGCGGGAGGCGAGTGTTGTGCGGGAGGCGAGCGGTGTGTGGGAGGGCGCGCTGAGCGCTGGGGCGGCCGGTGGCCGGCGGACGGTGCGGCGCTTCAACATCGCGCCGAGTAGCAGCGGCCAGAGCAGGTAGAACTGTTCCTCGACAGCGAGCGACCACAGATTGATCAGCAGCGACGGCCTGCCGGTACCGCCGAAATAGGACTGTCCACGAAAGATCAGCCACCAGTTGGTTACGTACGTCAGGGCAGCGAGGGCGTCTCCGCGTAAGGTCGCTGCTTCGTGTGGCAATACGAGCACGACGTAAAGGCAGACGCCTGCGATGAATGTGAACAGTGCGGGCAGAAGGCGGCGCGCGCGGCGTACGTAGAAACGTCGCAGGCTGATGCGTCCGGTCTTCTCGTGTTCGGAAACGAGAAGGCCGGTGATAAGAAAACCGGACAGTACGAAGAATGCGTCCACGCCGAGGAATCCGCCGCGCGCGAAGCCGAATCCGGCGTGGTAAAGCAGGACGGCGATGATGGCCAGCGCGCGCAATCCGTCGAGTGCGGGGACGCGGCGCGGCTTCACGGCCGAGGCGGGTCCAGGTGCGTTGGGCGGCTCGACCTGGGTGATCAGCTGCGTCGCGTCCCGATGCGGCAACCACAGATTGTCCTGCACGTGAACCTCTCCCCGCGTCGGACCGGTCGTGTGTCCCGCACGGACCCGGCTCACGGCGCGCCGAACTAGGGCGTCATCCCGGGTGGGGAGGCCCCTTTTCAGCGCGCGCGTGAGTTGGTCGCGAAACGTGCGGCATCGATGATTCGAAGCGCACGGCGCGTGTCCGTGTTCTTATCGGAAGAGACGACGAAGCGGGGCTTCGGTTGTCTCCGAAAGCGAGCACTGGCCGGACGGCTTTGTCCGTCTTCGATTTTCGTCGATCCCGACCGGCCGATTAGGGAGCACCGCTACGGCAGACGGGTGATTCTCAGCCGAATCGCCCAGCGGAACCGCCCAGCGAAGCCGCCGCCGCGTTCCGGTGCGTCCAGTCGACTACCGGGCGCGGTGTCCGCGAGCGGCGTCCGAACTGTCCGCTGTGCGCGGACACTTTCGGGCCGGGCGAACGTGTTCGATGCGAAGTCGCCTGGAACGCTCGCGGCCTCGCCGACGCGGGCACGGGGCGGCAGGATGGACGGGTGAATCCGGACACCGAGACCGCGTCCGCCGGACAGGATCGGCTGCGTGCGCTGTGCGCGGCGCTGCCCGAGGTCGTCGAGCGGCCGAGCCACGGCGAGTCGACCTGGTTCGTCGGCGGCAAGAAGACCTTCGTGATGTTCGCCGACCGGCATCACGACGACCGGGTCGCGTTCTGGTGCGCGGCCGCGCCCGGTGTCCAGGAGCACCTGGTCGCGGCCGATCCGGAGCACTATTTCCGGCCGCCGTACGTCGGGCACCGCGGCTGGCTCGGCGTGTATCTGGACGTCGTCGTCGACTGGGGCGAGATCGGCGAGCTGGTCGTCGAGGCGTACCGCGCCGTTGCGCCGGTGCGGCTCATCGATCAACTCGACGGCGAGGTCGGGTAAGTCGCCCTCGAACGACCGGCGGGTGACCACCGCTCAGGACAGGTGACTAAAAGGTCACGTGTCCAGAACTCGCGGTCTGTGGTCCTCTTCGGTGCCTGTCGGTTCGACCTCAAGTACGCAGAGCCGCTGAGTGACGCGGGTGAGTGCGACGTACAGGTCGCTGTCGCCGCGCACCGGATCCGCGGCGATGGCGTCCGGGTCGACGACGATCACCGTGTCGAACTCCAGGCCCTTCGCCTGACGCACCGTCAGCACGACGGTCGGGCTCTCCAGGTCGGGGTCGGGTCCGTAACCGGTGTCCGGCAGCACGTTCACCACCGCCTGCGCCAGGTCGTCCGCGGCGTCGGCCGGCACGATCACGGCGAGCCGTCCCTCGCCGACGGCCGCGGCTTCACGCACCGCCGCCTCGCCGAGCCGTCGCGCCAACTGGCCGGCCGGCACCGTCTCGCGCCGGGGTTGGACCCCTGACGCGCGCACCGAGCGCGGCGGTTCGAGTGTCGGGTCGATGCGGCGCAGCACGTGCGCGGCCAGGTCCATGACCTCGGCGGGCGTGCGGTAGTTGACGGTCAGTTCGGCCAGCCGCCACCGCCGGCCGACGTACGGCGCGAGCGCCGCCGACCACGAGGAGGTGCCCGCGAGGTCGCCGGTCTGGGCGACGTCCCCGACGATCGTCATCGACCGGCTCGGGCAGCGACGCATCAGCAGCCGCCAGGCCATCGCGGACAGTTCCTGCGCCTCGTCCACGATCAGGTGGCCGAAGGTCCAGGTGCGATCGGCGGCGGCGCGTTCGGCGACCGTACGCTCGTCGATCTCGCGCTGGCTCTCGGCGAGAGCTTCGGCGTCGACGATGTCGGTGACCTTCACCCCCTCCTCGGTCGGGTCGTCGAAGTCTGCCGACAGCGAGCCGGTCAGGATGTCGAGCACGCCCTGGGCGTAGGCGACGCGTTCCAGCCGGCGGGCCTCGGCGCGTTCGGCCGAGTCGTCGATCGCGCCGAGCAGTTCGGCGGCCTCGTCGAGCAGCGGCACGTCGGCCGGTGACCAGCCGCCGCCCGGCTCCCGGCACAGTGCGGCGCGCTGCGTCGCGGTGAGCTGCGGCGCCGCCTCGTCCAGCCTGGCGGCGGAGGCGAACAGCTCGGTGAGCAGCCGTTGCGGCGTCAGCTCGGGCCACAGCCAGTCGATCGCGGCGCGCACCGCCGGGTCCTCGGACAGCTCGCGGCGCAGATCGGCGGCCTCGGCGGCGTTGAGCAGCGGGACGTCGTCGAGCGGTGCGACACCGAGGTCCGAGCCGAGTGCGGCGCCGTCGGAGCTGGAGTTGCCGGATCCGGCGCTGTCGAAGTCCGCGCCGTCGGACCCGGCGCTGTCGAAGCCGGCGTCGTCGAGTTCGCTCAGATCCTGCGCGATCTCTTTGGCGAGGTTACGGGTCAGCTCCGCGAACGGGTCGTCGTTGAGCCGCCGCGCGGCCTGCTCGGTCAGCGCGTCCAGGATCTGCTCGACGAACACCGGCCGCGCCAGGTTGTGCGGCTCGTCGCCGCGGCGTGCCCGGTCGGCCGCGGCCAGGCAGGTCTCGCGGTCGAGCCGGTACGTGACGTGGTCGACGGTGATTTCAAGCGCGTCCTCAGGCACGCGCTGACGCGCTCGGACCGCCGCGGCCACCACGTCCGTCATCACCGCGCTGCCCTTGATCTGCGCTACGGCGGCCGGTTCGCCGCGCCGCGCGATGACACCCGGGAACAGCTCGCCGAGCGTGCGCAACACCGCGCCGGTCTCGCCGAGACCGGGCAAGACGTGCGAGATGTAGTGCAGAAACGTCGTGTTCGGGCCGACGATCAGCACACCGCGACGCTCCAGCCGCTCGCGGTGCGTGTACAGCAGATAGGCCGCGCGGTGCAGCGCCACCGCTGTCTTTCCGGTGCCCGGTCCGCCCTGTACGACGAGCACACCGGCCAGGGCGGCACGGATCGCCGCGTCCTGCTCGTGCTGGATCGTCTCGACCACGTCGCGCATCCTGCCGGTGCGGTTCGCGGTCACCGCCGCCAGCAGCGCCGCCTCGCCGACCAGCGTGCCCGTGCCCGCGCCGGGCCGGTTCAGGTCCAGGTCGAGCGCGTCGTCGTCGAGGCCGACGACCGTGCGCATCCGGGTCCTGATGTGCCGCCTGCGCCGCACGCCGGCCGGTGCGGCCGCCGTCGCCACGTAGAAGGCCCGTGCGGCCGGCGCGCGCCAGTCCAGCAGCAGCGGCTCGTAGTCGCCCTCCTCGTCGAGCAGGCCGAGGCGGCCGACGTACTGCCGGCCGCCGTCGATCAGGTCGAGGCGCCCGAAGCAGAGTCCGTTCTCGGCCGCGTTCAGCTGCGCGAGCCGCCGTACGTGGTCGGCCGCCGCGCCGTCCCGTTCGGTGCGCTGCTGCGGAGTGCTGCCGGACTGCAGCAGCACCTCGCGGTGCCGCTGCTCGGTGCGCTCGCGAAGGCCGTCCAGCCGGCCGTAGAGGCGGGTGACGTATTGCTGCTCTCGGGCGAATTCCTCAGCTCCGCTTGACAAAGCGCCTCCAAGGCTCCTACAGTTTGCAATGAGCCGATAAGTTGGCCACTTCAGCGTGCGCGGGTACGCAAACATCCCGCTACCATAACGCATGACTCTCATCCCCGCCATCGGCAACAACCGGTGTTGCGGGGTTCTTTGTTGTGAACCGTTCTCGCGAGATGGTTGCGCGAACGGACTCGGCGCGAGCTGTCACTCCGCGAAGACGCACGCCGCGAAGACCCACACCGCGAGAACGCGCTCAGCCCCGCACGCCACGTGTGGTCGGCGCGCAGGGCTGAGTCGCGTGAAGCTGAGTTGAAGCAGGCTGAGCCGGCCGAGTCTGAGCCGGCCGAGACCAGCTGACAGGACGTCGCCGCTAGTCGAGCGGCCAGGCGTGCCAGGTGTCGATGTCGATCCAGGCGCTGACCCGCTTGCGGTCGCGCACACCGTACTTGGTGCCGTACTGCGCGGCGATCCGGTCGATCACCGACAGGTCCGGGTCCTCCTCCAGCCGCACGATCCGGCCGGTCAGGCTCACGTGCGTGTACCAGTTGTCCGCGTCGAGCACCGTCACCGAGGCCAGCGGGTTCGCGCGCATGAACTCCAGCCGCTTACGCGCGTGGTCCATGTTGACCAGGATCTTCCCGTCCTCGTACAGGTACCAGGTGGCCACCGAGATCGGCTGGCCGTCCGGCCGTATCGTGCAGACGACGGCGTGGTTCGGTTTGGCGAGGAATGCGGCCACCTGCGGCGGGACGGGCGACTTCGGCATGGTCGTTGACTCCAGTGTCGTCGTTCTGTGCTGGCCGTTCCGCGCCGGGACGTTCGAGAGCGGAACCCGACCACGGTAGTACCCGTGCCCATCCGGCTCACCGGGACGGCGCCGCTCCCGAGGCA
>JBOHCW010000438.1:0-2982 GCA_050725375.1 Actinocrinis sp.
GCGCACACTGGTGCAGCTGGCCCAGGACGCGGCCGACGGTTTGCTGTAGTCACGGTTTGCTGTAGTCACGTTCTGCTGTAGTCACGGCCAGCCGTAGGCGACATCGCACACGTACGGCACGTACACGTACATGTGCGGCGATACGCGGCTCCGCGCGGGATGGGCACTCGACACACCGGGAACCCGTCCCGCGCAGCGGCTTGTCCGGGTCCGGTGGGTAAGGGGCGAACCCGGCACGCGGGTGTGAGCGGACACAACGTTCTGACATCCGGACGGCCTGTTCGCGCTCAGCGATCACAGCCGGTCGCGATTCCGGATATCGGACGGGGTCGCGCTTTAACCGTTCAGTTCTCGCGCTCGTCCCGCCCGTGCCCGGCTATTCGCGCGGACCAGTCGCGCATCCTCTGGGGGTAGCCGACGACGGCCGCGTCGTACGCTGGAATGCCCAAACGGTGCGCGAGCTGGTGCGCCGCCTGCGGTCCGGGCACCGGACGCCGGGTCCACTCGCCGTCGGCCGCGACCAGCACGACTGTGGTTTCGGTCACAGCGGTGCGCGGCTCCACGAAGGCCTCCACGCCGCCGCGCGAACCGGCGAACCGGGCCAGGTGCGCCTCGTCCTCGCGCAGCCTGCGGCCGTCCGCGCCGCCGCCACCTGCGGCCCTTCCCGTCCGGCGGAACAACGCCACCGTGCATCACCTCGTTGAGTTCACCCGTCCGCGACCGGATTGCGGACAAGGGCGTTCGCTGGGCCTGGAAAGCGCCGCGGCCCGCCGGCGCGCGGCGGCCGCGCCGGTCGGCCGGCCGCAACCACGCCCTCCCGGACCGCACTAAGCTGGCGCGGTACCAACCCCACGCCCCGACAAAACCTGTGATCCGGATGCCGGGACGGCGGTCGCCGAGAGGCCCCCCACCTGGGCGGGTGGCAGGATGTCTGCCAGTGTGCCACCCCGCGGCCCCCCTCGGTCCGCCAATCGCGCCATCCGGTCCGGTACGGCCGGGTCGGGCGGCGCACACGCGACGACGCGAGGAGACGACAAGTGGCTGACGCCGGGAATGTGTTCGACGTAGTGGTCCTCGGCGGCGGGTCCGGCGGTTACGCCTGCGCGTTCCGCGCCGCCGACCTGGGCATGAACGTCGCGCTGATCGAGAAGGCCGAGGTCGGGGGCACCTGCCTGCACCGCGGCTGCATCCCCACCAAGGCGCTGCTGCACGCCGCCGAGGTCGCGGACCTGGCGCGCGAGGGCGCGTCGTTCGGCGTGCAGAGCCAGCTCAACGGCATCGACATGGACGGCGTCAACAAGTACAAGGACGGCGTCGTCGGCCAGCTGTACAAGGGCCTGCAGGGCATCGTGAAGGCGCGCAAGATCACCTTCGTGGCCGGCGAGGGCGCGCTGAGCGCGCCGAACCAGGTCACCGTGAACGGCGAGGTGTACACCGGCCGCAACATCGTGCTGGCCACCGGCTCGGTGCCCAAGTCGCTGCCGGGCCTGAGCATCGACGGCGTGCGGGTCATCAGCAGCGACCACGCCCTGAAGCTGGACCGGGTGCCCTCCTCCGTGGTGGTGCTCGGCGGCGGCGTGATCGGCTGCGAGTTCGCCTCGGTCTGGAAGTCCTTCGGCGCCGAGGTGACCATCGTCGAGGCGCTGCCGCACCTGGTGCCGCTGGAGGACGAGAACTCCTCCAAGCTGCTGGAGCGCGCCTTCCGCCGCCGCGGCATCAAGTTCGAGCTGGGCAACCGCTTCTCGGGCGTCGAGACCGTGACACTCGCCTCGGGCGAGAGCGGCGTACGCGTGTCCACGGAGAACGGCAAGACCTTCGACGCGGAGCTGCTGCTGGTCGCGGTCGGCCGCGGCCCGGTCTCGGCGGACCTCGGCTTCGAGCGGGCCGGCGTGGTCATGGAGCGCGGCTACGTCAAGGTCAACGAGTTCTGCCAGACCTCCGCGCCGAACGTGTACGCGGTCGGCGACCTGATCCCGACCCTGCAGCTGGCGCACGTCGGCTTCGGCGAGGGCATCCTGGTAGCCGAGCACATCGCCGGCCTGAGCCCGCGCCCGATCGACTACGACGGCGTGCCGCGCGTGACGTACTCGAACCCCGAGGTGGCCTCCTGCGGCGTGTCCGAGGCGGTGGCCAGGGAGCGCTACGGCGCCGACCACGTCAAGACGCTGAGCTACAACCTGGCCGGCAACGGCAAGAGCAAGATCCTCAAGACGCAGGGCGAGGTCAAGCTGGTGCAGATCGTCGGCGTGTCCGGCGAGGACGACCGGATCGTCGGCGTGCACATCGTCGCGGACCGGGCCGGCGAGCTGGTGGCCGAGGCGCAGCTGATCTACAACTGGGACGCCACGCCGGGCGACGTCGCACAGTTCGTGCACGCGCACCCGACGCAGGGCGAGGCGCTTGGCGAGGCGCACATGGCCCTTGCGGGCAAGCCGCTGCACGTGCACGACTGAGCCGGTCCCCTTCCACGTCCCAACGACGGCGAACGTAGTCAGGAGAGAACACCCATGCCGGTCTCAGTAACGATGCCCGCGCTCGGCGAGTCCGTGACCGAGGGCACCGTCACCCGGTGGCTGAAGAAGGAGGGGGAGACGGTCGCGGTCGACGAGCCGCTGCTGGAGGTCTCCACCGACAAGGTCGACACGGAGATCCCCTCGCCCGTGGCCGGCAAGCTGCTGGAGATCAAGGTCGAGGAGGACGAGACCGTCGAGGTCGGCGCGGAGCTGGCGGTGGTGGGCAGCGGCGACGCCGCCCCGGCCCAGTCGTCCTCCGAGGAGTCGGCTCCCGCCGAGGAGCCCGCAGCGGCCGAGGAGCAGCCGGAGCCAGAGCCCGAGCCGGAGGCACCCGCAGCCGAGCAGGCGACGCCGGGGGCCCAGGACTCCGCCGCCGAGAAGCCAGCCGCCGAGAAGCCATCCGCCGAGAAGCCAGCCGCCGAGAAGCCGGCCGCGGAGCAGCCGGCCGCCTAGACCGCCGAGCCGAAGC
>JBOHCW010000439.1:0-8174 GCA_050725375.1 Actinocrinis sp.
TCCCGGATCGGGGCAGCGGCCGATCCGTCTGTCGGCGCGCATTTTGGAAGCGACACACCCGGCACGCGGTACCGGACACTCGGCAGCCGACACCAGGCACTCGACAGCCGACAGGAGGTTTGGCCGCGCAGTCCCATTCGGCGAGGACAATGAGCGGCATGACAGACGCGCGATCGCAGGCGCCGGAGTCCGGCCAGGACCACGAGGCGTTCCGCGCGCGTGCCCACGCCGCACATCACGTCGACAGCTCGCACCAGGCCCACAGCTCGGACCACGCTGACGGCCAGCACCCAGTCGACAGCCCGCACCCAGTCGACGGCCCGCACCAGGCGGGTCACGGTCGCGATGGCGAGCGCCGCGGCTATCCCGCCAAACGGCGGGCAATCCTCGACGCCGCGGCACAGGTGTTCCTGAGCGAGGGCTACGCCCGCGCGAGCGTCGACGCCATCGCTGCCGCGGCCGGCGTGTCGAAACAGACCGTCTACAACCACTTCGGCGACAAGGAACGCCTGCTGATCGCGGTCACCGGAACGATTCAGGGCGAAGCCGTCGAGGCGCAGGAACGTATGCTCGCCGCCGCCTTTCCCGACCTGGAGCGGCTGCGCGAGCCGGGCCGGCTGCGCGAAGAGCTGCTACAGCTGACGATCGCGTGGGTGCGCCTGGTGCAGTCCGAACAGCTCTCCGCACTGCGCAACCTCGTCTACACCGAGGCCAAACACCACGCGCAGGTGATGGAGCACTGGCTCCAGAACGGGCCGCGCCGAGTGCTGCCGCAGCTCAACCGGCTTCTAGTCCGTCTCGGCGACGCCGGCCTGCTCGACATTCCGCCCGCCATGACCGAAGACCCCGAGCGGCTGGCCCACCAGCTGACCGGAGCGGCCAACTACGAGCTTCAGCTCTCGAAGTTCAACGGCGCATCAGAGGACGTGCTCGACGATCCGCTGACCCGGAAACTGGTCGGCAACGGCGTCGACTTCTTCCTGCGAGCGTACGCGCCGAGGTAGCCGAGGCCGCTCTGATAAGGGCACGCAGATAAGGGAACACAGATAAGGGCACGCAGAGCGGTTCGGGGGGATTGCCGGACGGCGTATATACACCGTGGCATTCACGCGGCGGCCCGTGCACGTTGCCGTGCATCGATCCGGCTATCCTCCTGCGACAGGTTTATTCGTAAGAGAGGGCCGATGCAGCGCCGACAGCGATGCTTCACAGCCGCAATATGCGCGGCGCTGCTGACCGGGGGCTGCGCAGCGACCTCCGCATCCATCCCGGTGGCGGCGGTCACGTCGTCGACCTCCGCTACGAAGCCCGCGGTCACCAGCGGCAATGCTTCCTCGACTGCTGCGACGAACTCGCCGCCAATCGCCGGATACGACCCCGCACGCGACCCGGGCGCCGACATCAAGGCCGCACTGCGTCAGGCGGCGAGCGACCACCGGGAAGTACTGCTCGACTTCGGCGCCAACTGGTGCCCGGACTGCCAGGTACTGGACACACTCTTCCGCTCGGCGCAGGTCGAGCCACTGCTGCTGAAGGACTATCACGTGGTCGCCGTCGACGTGGGCCGGTTCGACCGCAATCTCAAGCTCGCCGCCACGTACGTCGATCTACAGACCAGCGGGATCCCCGCCCTTGTCGTACTCACCCCCTCCGGCGCCGTCCGGATCGCCACCAACGACGGCGCGTTCTCCAACGCCCGCGCAATGGACCCGGGTCAAGTCAATGCCTTCCTGGCCCACTGGGCACCCGCCGGCGGGTGAGCCCGCGACCGCACCGGGGCGCGGCGCTGAGCGCCGCCACCACGGCAGTTCTGCTGTTCGGCGGCTGCGCGCCAAGCCCCCCGAGTGAACCGGCTGCACGCTTCGAGGCGAACGGGGTCGCCGTAAGCGTCACGCTGCTGTCCTTGCCCGGCGGCGAGCGTGAGATACAGGCGACATTCCGGCCGCAGCGCACCGGTTTCCACCTCTACAGCATCGACCTGCCCCCCGGCGGCGTCGACGGGTTGGGCATCCCGACCCGCCTCGCCATGCGCGGGGACCTGAGGGCGAGCGGCAGCCCGACAGCCGACGTCACCGCGCGGATACTTCATATCGCAGCGCTCAAAGTCGACCTGCCCGTCTATCCCGACGGACCGGTCACCATCACACTTCCAGTCGATCAGACCGGCTCGCAGCACGCTGATGTGATCGTCGACTATGGCACCTGCAGCGACAACCAGTGCCTCGCGCCCGTCACCGACCAGGTGATACCCCTTGAACTGGATTGAACCTACGGAGCACAGGATCACCCGAAGCCCGGCGGCAGCACACGTGCGTGGCCTTACGCACCCTCGTCCGCTACAGGGAGCGGCGGGCCTTCGCGCAGGATGGGTGCGGCAGTGTCGCCGCGTTCATCCAGCAGGTCCAGGGCGTCATCCGGAGCGAAGACGAGCGAGTCGGCGTCGTCGGGGTCGATCTCATCCCAGGACAACGGCAGCGCGACGGTCGGGCTCTCCTTAGCCCGCAAGGAGTAGGGCGCCACGGTGGTCTTAGGGCCGCTGTTCTGGCTCCAGTCGATGAAGACCCTGCCGCCCCGCTGTGCCTTGGTCATCTGGATCAGCACCAGCTCAGGGTGCTGTTCTTCCAGCTTCGCGGCGACCCGGCGGGCGTACGTCGCGGCCAGCGGCGGCGGGGTCTCGGCGATCGGCGTGTACAAGTGCATGCCCTTGCCGCCGGACACTCCGGGGTAGGCCGTCAGGCCGTCCTCAGCCAGTAGGTCGCGCAGCAGGAGCGCCACTCGCGCGCAGTCGGAACGACCGGCCGGGGCGCCCGGATCGAGATCGAAGACGAGGCGGTCGCTGCCGTGCATCGCGCCGCCCGGGCCGACCCGCCACGGCGGCACGTGCAGCTCGACGCCGGCCAGGTTCGCCGTCCAGACCAGGGCGGCCGGCTCGTCGAGCAGCAGGTAGCGCACCTCGCCGCGATCCTTGCCGCTGTGCGGCGAGGCGAGCGTCACGGTCCTGATCCAGTCGGGGGTGTGCGACGGCGCGTTCTTGTTGAAGAAGCCTGATGCGCCGGTGCCGTCCGGGAAGCGCTTGAGCGTCACCGGCCGCCCGGCCAGGTGCGGCAGCATCACCGCCGCGACGCGCAGGTAGTACTCGATCATCGCGCCCTTGGTGAAGCCCGCCTCCGGGAACAGCACCTTGTCCAGATTGGACAAGCGCAGCCGACGGTCGCCGACTTGCACCAGGGTCCCGGACGTGGCCATGCCCGGCGAGTACCCGGAGCCCCGCCGGGCAAGCGTCACGAACGTAAGTGCTTAGCCCGTTCGGGCGCACCGCTCCGATCATCGGCTTGCCGCCTTAGAGCGGCGGGCTTACCACGGTCGCCTTAGGACAACTGGCTTAGCACGGTCGGCCTACCGCGATCAGATCAGCGCAGCGTCTATCGGCGCGTGGACGGCCCGCGGGCCACCAGCAGGCCGCTGCGGAAGGCGGTGTCCACGGCCTGCGCGCGCGAACTCACGCCGAGCTTCACGTAGATCCGGCGCAGGTGAGACTTAACAGTGTGCTGCGACACCCAGAGTTTCCGGCCGACCTGCACGTCCGTCATGCCCACCGCGACGCCTTCGAGCACCTGAACCTCGCGGTACGACACCTCCGGGTTCCAGCCCAGCTTGCGGCGCGGGCCGAAGTCGCCGCGGCAGTGCGCGATGGCGACCGCGTGCGCCGAGTTCATCGCGCCGAGCGCGTCCAGGATGTGCGCCATGTGACTCTTGACGGTGTGCCGGGCGATGCCGAGCTGGTCGGCGACCTCCTCGTTGGTCTTGCCGTCGGCGATCAGCACCAGTACCTCGACCTCGCGCGCGGTCAGCGGCCTTCGCAGCCGGCGCGGCCTGGCCTCGTGCGGGGCACGGGTGGGGGCGGACTGCACGGGATGCCGCGCGGGGACGGGCGGAGCGAACGTCGCCTCCGTGAGCGTCACGGGAAACCTCCAGGTGGGGCGGGGGCCGGTCCCGGCCGGGCGTGACGTACGCCGGACCGGGGACGACTCCGGTTTGAGCAGCGCCGCCGACTACCCCGAGGCCGGGAAACCATGCGCTCCCCGGCCCGGGGAATCGCGGCCGACACTGGCCGTTTCGAACTAACGGGATAACTGCGCAGGTCAAGGGGTGTCCAGCGCAGGAGTTTTTACCGACTACGCGTCGGCGTCGGTGCGTTCGACGGGCCGCTCGACGATCCGTTCCTCGGGCACGGCGCCCGGGGTGTGCTCGACGACGGACGTGGGCACCTCGATCACCTCGCGGCCGCCGAAGAATCCGGCGATCACCAGTACGGCGGCGCCGGCCAGCGCGATCCACGCGCCGGTCTGCACCTGATGCTGCGAGGACCGGTAGACCTCGACCGCGAACAGCACGAACAGCACGATGCCGAGCGCACCGGCGAGCCGAGTGAGCCATCCGGTGCGGTCCACCAGGCCGAGCAGGCCGACGAGGCCGATCAGCACGGCGATCCCGCCGACGGTCTTGACGATGTCGCTCTGGGTCAGGAACTCGGTCTTGACCAGTGCATGGTTGCTCAACTCGTCACCGGTCACCGCACGGGTCCAGTTGAGGAACGCGCCGATGATCAGCGCCGCCCCTCCGATGAGCGTGAACATGAGCCGCGCGAAATCGGCGCCTGCACTGTTCGTCGCGGTCACACCGGTTCGGTGAACGGTGTGGGTCCCCATCACAGCCACCTCCATCCAGTAAAGCTGCGCCGTCCGGGTAACCCGGTCGCGCCACCTCAAACGCCGTGCTTTCACAAGGGCCTGCTGCCGAGGGTCCGAGGCAGCTGTCCGAATCCCGCTAGAAGTGAGCGCGCGAAGGCGCCACGATGGTGAGCGTGATGAACGAGCACGCCAGGTACGAGGCGGTGCGCGGCCGGGACGCGCGGTTCGACGGCGAGTTCTTCTTCGCCGTCTCCACGACGGGCATCTACTGCCGGCCCAGCTGTCCGGCGGTCACCCCGAAGCGGCAGAACGTCACCTTCTTCCGGACCGCCGCGGCGGCGCAGGGCTCGGGCTACCGGGCCTGCCGGCGCTGCCGTCCGGACGCCGTGCCGGGTTCGCCGCAGTGGGATGTGCGCGCGGACGCCGTCGGGCGCGCGATGCGGCTGATCGCGGACGGCGTGGTCGACCGCGAAGGCGTCAGCGGGCTGGCATCGCGGCTCGGCTACAGCGCAAGACAGGTACAGCGGCAGCTGAACGCCGAGGTCGGCGCGGGTCCGGTGGCGCTGGCGCGGGCCCAGCGGGCGCACACGGCGCGCGTGCTGTTGCAGACCACTGAGCTGCCCATGGCAGAGGTCGCATTCGCGGCGGGGTTCGACAGCGTCCGGCAGTTCAACGACACGATGCGCGCGATCTACGCCGTCACTCCGACGCGGCTGCGCGCCGCTCGGCCGAAGAGTCCGGGCGGCGGCCTGGTGCGCGATGGCGAGGGCGGCGTGCCCCTGCGCCTGGCCTACCGCGGGCCGTACGCGGCGCGGCAGGTCTTCGACTACCTCGAAACGCGCGCGATCCCCGGCGTCGAGGAGATGCTCGGCGAGCCGGGCATGCGCACGTATCGACGTACACTGCGACTGCCCGCGGGTCCGGCGATCGCAGAGGTCGACGAGCCCGGTGGTCCCGGGCACGGTGGTGACGGACGCTGGCTGGACTGCCGGCTACACCTCGGCGACCTACGCGATCTCACCGCCGGCATCCAGCGAATGCGACGGCTGTTCGACCTCGACGCCGACCCGTACGCCGTCGCCGAAACCCTTGGCGGCGACCCGATTCTCGGCCCGCTCGTGGAGAAGCTGCCCGGCCTGCGGGCGCCCGGCGCGGCCGATCCGCAGGAGGTGGCGCTGCGCACAGTGCTGGGTCGGGCGGTCATGGCCGAGGACGGTCGCAGGCTCGGCGCGGGTCTGGTCGCGGCATACGGTCAACCGCTGCCTACGCCCAGCGGCAGGCTGACGCACCTGTTCCCTCAGGCCGCTGATATCGCCGCGTCCTCGTCGGCGCGGCTGGGATGGGGCGAATCCGGGTTCGAACTGCCCGAGTCACGACGTGAGGCGCTGCGCATGCTCGCCGCCGCGCTCGCCGACGGTTCGCTGCGGCTCGATCCGGGCGTGGACCGTGACGAGACCGAGCGGCAGCTGCTGAAGCTGAGCGGGATCGACGCGTGGACGGCCGGCTACATCCGGATGCGAGCCCTCGGCGACCCGGACGTGCTGCTCGACGACGACAACACGATGCGGGCAGCGATGCGGCGTACAGGCGCGGACCCGAGGAACACGAGCGCATGGCAGCCCTGGCGGTCGTACGCGATGCACTACCTGTGGAGCGGCGCGGGCGTAGGGGTCTCCTGATTCTTATTTTTTTCGGGCACCGGCGGCCCCCGCGACCGGCCGCACAGGCGGGCGGCTGACCGTAACGCTGCGGGTCACCGGGCCGGCGGGCTGGCGCCCGGCTGGGCGAGGGGGTATCGTCTCGGTGATTAAATCGTTTCAAATCATCGGACCTCTGAAGATCAACAGTGCCCGGAGTGCTGCGGAGGCGGCCCGAAGTATGTGAAGGTGTGGGTGTGACGGAGACAGCCACGGCCGGCGGGCCGGCGCACGCGGGCGGTGGCACCTATCTGGGCATGCCGTCCTTTCCCAAGGCCGCGCACGCCTCGACTCAGGACATGCGGCTGCGGGCGAACCTGACCCGCGCGACGCACACGATCCGCGACAAGCGGGCGCGGGCGGTCGCCGAGCTGGACGACTGGTCGGACCTGCGCGCGGCCGGCGCGGCGATCAAGAACCGCACGCTGCGGCACCTCGACACGTACCTGTTGCGGGTCGAGGAGAAGGTCGCGGCGGCGGGCGGCACGGTGCACTGGGCGCGCGACGCGGCCGAGGCGAACCGGATCGTCGCAGACCTCGTGCACGCGACCGGGCAGTCCGAGGTGGTCAAGGTCAAGTCCATGGCCACCCAGGAGATCGGCCTCAACGAGGCGCTGGCCGCCGAGGGTATCAGCGCCTACGAGACCGACCTGGCCGAGCTGATCGTGCAACTGGGCGATGACCTTCCGTCGCACATCCTGGTACCGGCCATCCACCGCAACCGCGGCGAGATCCGGGACATCTTCAACGACGCGATGGGCCGCTGGGGCCGTCCCGCGCCGGACGGGCTGACCGACGAGCCGGCGGCACTGGCCGAGGCGGCGCGGCTGCACCTGCGCGAGAAGTTCCTGCGCGCGAAGGTCGGGGTCTGCGGCGCGAACTTCGTGGTCGCCGAGACCGGCACGCTGGCGGTGTTCGAGTCCGAGGGCAACGGCCGGATGTGCCTGACCCTGCCGGAGACGCTGATCGCGGTGGTGGGCATCGAGAAGGTCGTGCCGACCTGGCGGGACATGGAGGTGTTCTTCCAGCTGCTGCCGCGCTCGTCCACGGCCGAGCGGATGAACCCCTACACGACGCTGTGGACCGGTGTGGCCGAGGGCGACGGGCCGCGCGACTTCCACCTGGTGCTGCTGGACAACGGCCGCACCGCCACACTCGCGGACGAGGTCGGGCGGCAGGCGCTGCGCTGCATCCGCTGCTCGGCCTGCCTGAACGTGTGCCCGGTGTACGAGCGGGCCGGCGGGCACGCCTACGGGTCGCCCTACCCGGGCCCGATCGGCGCGATCCTCACCCCGCAGCTGCGCGGCATGGCCACCGCGGCCGACCGGGCGCTGCCGTACGCGTCCAGCCTGTGCGGCGCGTGCTACGAGGTGTGCCCGGTGGCCATCGACATCCCGTCCGTACTCGTGGAGCAACGGGCCGAGGCGGTGGACGCGAAACGCTCGTCCCGCCTGCCCGTACCTGAGCGTGCGGCGATGCGTGCGGCGGCCTGGGTGCTGGCCGACGCGGACCGACTCGAACGTGCCGAGCGGGCCGCGTCGCTGTCGCGTACCGTCGCCGGGCGCGTACGCCGGCTGCCCGGGCCACTCGCCGCCTGGACCGACAGCAGGGACCTGCCCACGCCGCCGCAGGAGTCGTTCCGCGCGTGGTGGCGGCGTACCCGCGGCTGAGCGGAGTTCCCGCGGATCCGTTGCATGAGTCCGGCCTTCCCCCTCTGCCGCGGCGGAAAGGCCGGACTCACGGTGCGATCACGACACGGTGTACGGACGTGATCGTTCGATCCCCC
>JBOHCW010000440.1:0-3222 GCA_050725375.1 Actinocrinis sp.
TGGGTCTCGGCGGCCGCCCTCGCCTGCTCGAACGCCGCGGCGGCCCGGCGGCGAGACGCGGGCAGGCCGCGATTCGACGGACGCGGCGGCAGGTCGACGCGCGTCGCCGGGACGGTCACGGACTCACGTCGCGCCGTACGTACTCTGAGACGCCCTAGACGGTCCGCGTCCGCCTCTATGGCCGTGTGCGACACGCGCAGCGCCAGCGTGGTCTCTCCGAGCCGTACAAGGGCGTCCGGGAGTAAGAGCACCGATTCGCTGCCTACCGGCGCGCCGTCCAGCGTCGTGCCGTTGGTCGAGCCGGAGTCGCGCAATCGCACCCAGTCGGCCGTGACCAGCAGTTCGGCGTGCAGCCTGGACAGGTCCGGGTCCTCGATGCGCACCTGCGCGTCCGCGCCGCGCCCGATCGTGACGCGCACCGGCTGCTCGCCCGGCGCGGGTGGCGCGATCAGATGCACGCCGCCCGCGTCTGGTCCGCCCGCGATGTGCAGTTCCAGCCCCCCGGGCAGCGCGGTGGGCGCTCCGGGGCCGCCGACGGTCAGCGCGGCGCCGTCCAGCAGGGGCGGCAGGCCGAGCGGCGCGTCGTCACGCAGCGGCGTCGTCCCGGCGTAGACCGGCCCGTCCGCCACCCCGGCCAGCGCGCGCAGCGCCCCCGCGGCCGCGCCGAACGGCGTCCCGGCCGCCGCGGTCACCGCCGCGTCGACCGTCTCCGGACCGGACCGCGCCCGCCCCTCGTCGGCGCGCCACGCCTCACGCGCCGAGGTGACGGAGAGTCGGATCTGCATGCGCACTGCCCTCTTGCTCGCACGGCCACGTGAACACAGTCCGTCGGGGAACGGCCCGCACGGCGGAGAAGATTCTCCCCGAGCCACGGTAGCCGAGAGCGCCCACGCAAACAGGTGAAGACACCGCTGGCCGGGAACGTCGCAGGATCGCGCCGCGCGTACGGAAGACGTCTCACGCGCCCGCGCGCGTCCGGATTGCCCGAAGGCGCGCGTTCCTGTAGCAGCTTGGGTACGAATCCGACGGCCGTGGTTCGCGCGATGCGCGCGCGGCACTAGGGTGACTCTGCGCCGACGCATGCGCCGCGGCGGCGCCGGCCCGAGTCGACAAACTGGGGGAGAGGTTTCGTGGGTCAGCCGATCGGCAGCCGATACGAGCTGGATGAACAGTTGGGGCGCGGGGCCTTCGGGTCGGTGTGGCGGGGACGGGTCAAGGGCACCGGCGAGGCTGTCGCGATCAAGGTGCTGCTCGAAGAGCTGGCCACCGACCCCGACGTGGTGACGCGGTTCCTCCGGGAGCGCACCGCGCTGGTCGGCCTGCGCCACCGCTCGCTGGTCTCGATCCGGGACCTCGTGGTCGAGGGCGACGTGCTCGCCCTGGTGATGCAACTGGTCGAGGGGCCGGACCTGCGCGTCTACCTGCGCGGCCGCGGCACGCTCGGCCCCGAGGAGGCCGCGCTGCTGGTCGCGGACGTGGCGGACGCGCTGTCGGTGGCGCACGCCGCCAACATCATCCACCGCGACGTCAAGCCGGCGAACGTCCTGCTGCAGCCGGACGCGGGCGGCTTCCAGCCGCTGCTGACGGACTTCGGCATCGCGCGCCTGGCCGACGCGCCGTCAGTCACCCGCACCAGCCAGGTGGTCGGTACGCCGTACTACCTCGCGCCCGAGGTCATCTCCGGCCGCAAGGCGACCGGCGCGGTGGACGTGTACGCCGCCGGGATCATGCTGTTCGAACTGCTCACCGGGCGTCCGCCGTTCCGTGGCTCGGACGCGATGGAGGTCTTCCGCGCGCACCAGACGGCGACGCCGCCGCGCCCTAAGGGCGTCTCGGACCGGCTGTGGTCGGTGGCGACCGCCGCGCTGGCGAAGGACCCGGACCACCGCCCGCCGGCCGGTGAGCTGGCCGCACGGCTGCGTGCGGCCGTAAGAGTGAATCAGGACGGCACTACGGTCCGTTTGCCGGTCAACCCGAGTGAGGGCACCGTCCTGCTGCCCGCGCTGCCCGCCTCGATGAAGATCGCGGCGGGCGCCGGAGCGGCCGGAGCCGGGGCCGTGGCGGCCGGCGCGGCCGGCAACGGCTCGCACGCGTCGCCCAACCCGGCATGGGGCAATCACGCCCAGCCGCAGTCGCCTCAGGCGCAGCCGAAGACGGTGCCGGCGCAGCAGCCGCACGGCGGTGCGCAGGTCATGCCGATCAATCGCGCCGCGCAGATGGCCGCCCCGACCACGCCTATAGCACGTACCCCGCCGTCGCAGCCTCCGGCGATACAGCAGCGTTCGGCGCCAGCTATCGCGCCTGCCCCACATCACTCGCCGCAGGCATCTCCACCTGCTCAGATGACGCCGTCTCAGGCGCCGGCGCGGCCTTACCCGGCGCAGGGCTCGCAGCACGCGAACAGTCCGCAGCCGAACCAGTATCCGATGGCTTACCAGCAGTCGCCGCGTCAGGCGCCGCCCGCGCAGTACCGGCCCCCGCAGCAGGCGACGTACCAGGCGCCGCGTAACAAGGCGCCGCGTCAACCGCAGACGTACTCGCCTAACGCGCCCGCGAACAGTGGCCTTGGCTGCTTGAGCAAGCTGGCGATCCTGGCCATCGTGCTCGCCGTGGCCATCGCGATCGGTGTCGCGGTCGGCCGTCAGCTGGCACACCACCGCAACAGCGGCGGTGCAGGCAGACCGAGCAGCATGAGTGTGACGTACCGTCACCAGTCCGCGGATACCTTCGTTACGACAACTGAATGATTCGCCGTTAGTTAATCCGATCTTCGTGCTCAGGGACTTGCCCGCCGCTCCGGCGCGTTGGTTGCCCGTGCCGTCTCCGGAGCGGCACAGTGTTTCCGGACGGCACAAACACACGGAGCGACGGTGACACGCAAGATCGGCAGCAGGTACACGGTCACCAGGGTGATCGGCCGCGGCACCTGTGGCACCGTCTGGGAGGGCGCCGGTCCGGACGGGCCGGTCGCGGTCAAGCTGCTGCGCGAGGACCTGGCGGCGGACCAGACGCTGATCGCCCGCTTCGTGCAGGAGCGCACGGTGCTGACCAGCCTGGTGCACCCGAACGTGGTGGCCGTGCGCGACCTGGTGGTCGACGGCACCGATCTCGCCCTGGTGATGGACCTGGTACGCGGCACCGACCTGCGCGAACGCCTCGACGCCGAGCGCGCGCTGCCGCCGGCCGAGGCGGTCGCGCTGGCCGCCGACGTGGCCGCCGGAC
>JBOHCW010000441.1:0-4131 GCA_050725375.1 Actinocrinis sp.
GTTCGACATCGACTGGACGGCCCAGAACGGCGCGGTGCTGCTGCCGGTGCTCGCGCGGCGGATCGGCGAGTGCGTCAGAGACGGCGAGCTGCGGGTCGACGTGGCCGAAGACGGCGACGAGCCGGGCGGCGTCGAGCCCGTGCTGCGTTACTTCGACCACGTATTCCCGTTGCGCCCCGGCACGCAGGGGCTCGCGCTTCCGGAACTGCTGGCCGCGCAGCACTACCGGCTCGCGTACTGGCGCGTCGCGGTGGAGGAGCCGGGCTACCGCCGCTTCTTCGATATCAGTACCCTGATCGCGTTGCGGGTCGAGGACCCGGCGGTCTTCGACGCGACGCACCGGCTCGTGCTCGACCTGTTACGCGACGGCACGCTGGACGGCCTGCGCATCGACCACGTCGACGGGCTCGCCGACCCCCGCGGATACCTGCGGCGGCTGGCCGAGGCGGCCGGGGACAAATGGATCGTCGCGGAGAAGATCCTCGCGCCGGACGAGACGATGCCGGACGACTGGCCCTGCGCGGGCAGCACCGGCTACGACGCGATGCGCGCGCTCACGGCGCTGCTGGTCGATCCGGTCGGCGCCGCGCGTCTGACGGCGCTGCACTCGGGGCTGACCGGTGAACCCGAGGACTTCGAGTCCGTCGTCGCCGAGTCGAAGATGTTCGTGCTCGATCACGTCCTGCACGCCGAGCTCGACCGGCTCACCGACCTGCTCGCGGCGATCTGTGGCACTGATCTTGACCTCAATGACCACACGCACACCGGCCTGCGTGAGTCCGTCAAGGCCCTGTTGACAGCCATCCCGGTGTATCGCGCGTACACCGTGCCGGGCGAACCGCCGCCGGCCGAGTCGATCAAGCTGCTGGAAGCCGCGGCATCGCAGGCTGCGACGACCCTGCCGGAGGAGCGGCACGACACGCTCGCGCTGGTCCGCGACCTGGCGCTCGGCCGGATCGGGCCGCGCGGCGCGATGCGTGACGAGTTCCAGGTGCGCTTCCAGCAGACCTGCGGCGCCGTCGCCGCGAAGGGTGTCGAGGACACGGCGACGTACCGCTGGAGCGCGCTGCCGATGGCCGGCGACGTCGGCGGTGATCCGGCCACGCCGTCACTCTCACCGGCGGATTTCCACATGTTCTGCGCGCTGCGGCACGCGCGCCACCCCGACGCGATGACGACGCTGACCACGCACGACACGAAGCGCTCCGAGGACGTGCGCACGCGGCTCGCCGTGCTGGCCGAACTGCCCGAGGAGTGGGCCGCGGCCGTCGCGATCTGGCAGGCGCGGGCGACGGCGCTGTCGCGCGAACGACGGACCGGACCGCCGCCACCGCATTCGGGGACTGATGGTCATTGGCCTGACGCCGAGGCGCTGTACCTGCTCTGGCAGACCGTGATCGGCTGCTGGCCGATCACCGAAGAGCGACTGCTGCCGTACCTCACCAAGGCCCTGCGAGAGGCGAAGGTGCGCACTTCGTGGACCGCGCCGGACGAGGCGTACGAGGAGACGGTGCTCGACTTCGCCCGGCTCGCGTTGTCCGACGGGCAACTACGCGGCGCGATCGAGAAGTTCTCCGCGCGGGTCACCAAGTACGCGACCGTCAACAGTCTGACGCAGAAGCTGCTCCAGCTGACCATGACCGGCGTGCCCGACGTGTATCAGGGCAGCGAGGTCGACCTCCTCACGCTGGTGGACCCGGACAACCGCCGGCCGGTCGACTTCGCCGCGCTGGCGGGCATGCTGGACGCGGTGGCGAACGGGCACATCGCGCCGGCCGGTCCGGTCTCGTGCGACCCGAGGGACCTGCCCGGCCGGCCGGTGCTTTCCGAGGCGAAGATGCTCGTGGTCGGCAGGGCGCTGCGACTGCGCCGCGAACACCCGGACTGGTTCGACGAGCGGGCGACGCAGACCCCGTTGTTCCCGACCGGTCCGGCCGCCGAGCACGCCGTGTCCTTCCTGCGCGGCCGCCGGGTCGCGGTGGTGACCACCCGGCTGCCGGTCGGGCTCAAGCGCTCCGGCGGCTGGCGCGGCACCGCGCTCACCGTCCCGACCGGCACGTGGCGCTGTGCGCTGACCGGCCGGGTCTACGAGATGGGCACCGAGTTGGGCGACGAGATCCGGCTGGAGCAGCTGACCCGGACGCTGCCGGTCGCGCTGCTGGTCCGGCAGGACGCGCGGCGCGGGCAGGACGCGCGGTGACGGTCGTCAGGGTCTGGGCGCCGCGCGCCGGGAAGGTCGAACTCGTCCTCGGCGACGAGCGGCTGCCGATGGGGCAGGTCGAATCAGCACCCGGACGCGGCGGCTGGTGGGAACTGGAGACGGACGCGGCCGTCCCCGGCGCCGACTACGCGTTCTGTATCGACGGCGGCCCGCCGCGCCCTGATCCGCGCTCGCGCCATCAGCCACACGGCGTGCACGAGGCCGGCCGACTGGTCGATCCGAGCCGGTTCCGGTGGACCGACGGCGGATGGACCGGCCGCACGCCGGCCGGCGCCGTCGTGTACGAGCTGCACGTCGGCACGTTCACGCCCGAGGGCACCTTCGACGCCGCGCTCGCCAGGCTCGACCACCTCGCGCAACTCGGTATCGACGTGGTCGAACTCATGCCCGTCGCCGCGTTTCCGGGCGAACACGGCTGGGGCTACGACGGCGTCGCGCTGTGGGCCGTACACGAGCCGTACGGCGGACCGGAGGGACTTGCACGGTTCGTCGACGCCTGTCATGCGCGCGGTATCAGCGTGCTGTTGGACGTCGTGTACAACCATCTCGGTCCGAGCGGCAACTACCTGGCCGAATTCGGGCCCTACTTCACCGACAAGCACCACACGCCGTGGGGCTGGGCGGTGAACCTCGACGACGCCGGCTCGGACGAGGTGCGTGCTTTCATCGTGGACAACGCCCAGTCCTGGCTGCGCGACTACCACCTCGACGGCCTGCGCCTGGACGCCGTGCACGCCCTGGCCGACACGCGAGCCCTCCACGTGCTCGAACAGCTGTCCACCGCGGTGGACGACCTGTCCGTGCGGCTCGGCAGAAACCTGACGCTGATCGCCGAGACGGACCTGAACGACCCGCGGATCGTCACGCCGCGAACGCACGGCGGCCACGGCGTGCACGCACAGTGGAACGACGACTTCCACCACGCGCTGCACAGCCTGCTGACCGGCGAACGCCAGGCGTACTACGCCGACTTCGGCGAGATCGCCGCCGTAGTCAAAACCCTGACGGGCGCGTACTTCCACGACGGCACGTGGTCCTCGTTCCGCGGGCGCACCCATGGCCGCGCGATCGACACGGGCCTGCTCGGCGGCGACCGCTTCGTCGCGTTCCTGCAGGACCACGACCAGATCGGCAACCGCGCCCAAGGCGACCGGATCACCGGGAGCCTGTCCGCCGGCCGCGCGCGCATCGGCGCCGCGCTGCTGCTGACCTCGCCGTTCACGCCGATGCTGTTCATGGGCGAGGAGTGGGGCGCGAGCACGCCGTGGCAGTACTTCACCGATCACCCCGACCAGGATCTGGGCGCCGCGATCCGCGAGGGCCGACAAGGTGAGTTCGCCCGGCACGGCTGGTCCGCGCAGCAGGTGCCGGATCCGCAGGCCCCTGAGACGTTCGAGCGCTCCAAGCTCGACTGGGACGAGATCGCGAACGCCGACCACGGCGCGCTGCTGGCCTGGTACCGGCGCCTGATCGCGCTGCGGCACAGCGACCCGGACCTGTCCGACCCACGGCTGACCGAGGTCCGCGCCGACTTCGACGAGTCGGCGGCCTGGCTCGTCGTGCGACGAGGAGCGGTGCGCGTCGCCGTGAACCTGGCGGCGCACGAGCAGCCGGTCCCGCTGGACGCCCAGGTCGCAGAGCTCATACTCACCTCCGCAGCACCCGTCGACGAGGCGCGCATCATCGCGTCGCTCGGCGCTCACTCGCCCGATCTGCCGACCGCGGCCGTTACCGTCCGCCTGCCCGCCGAGTCCGTAGCCATCCTGCGCACCGCTTGAGCGACCCGCGCACCGGTGGACCTGCCGCCGATAGATCGGAACTCTGACGGGCATCGCCCTCGCCCTGCCGATTCACGGCCGCGCCCCCGCAAAGGTCACTGCACCGATGATCGGAAAGATATTCCTAACTCC
>JBOHCW010000442.1:0-3509 GCA_050725375.1 Actinocrinis sp.
TGCTCGGCGGCCGGCTGCACCGCGGCCGCAACGGCGCCGCGGGCGAGATCGACTTCGCGTTCGAGGGCGGCGTCGACGCCAACCCGTACGACCCCTGCGGACCGGCGCTGGCGCAACTGGCCGCGGACTGGGCCGAGTATCGCGAGGAGCCGACCGCGCTGCGCCCGCCGGTCGCACCCGAGCAGATCTTCGACGCGGCCCGCCGCGGCGACCGGCTGGCCGCGCTGCTGGTCGCCGAGGAGGCACGGCGCATCGCGGTGTACCTGGCGCCGATCTGCGCCGTCGCGGACGTCGAACTGGTCGTGCTGGCCGGCGGCATCGGCCTGAACGACGACCTGCTGCTCGCGCCGGTGCGCGCCGAACTGGCCAAGCGGGTGCCCTATCCGCCGCGGGTCGAGGTCAGCGCGCTGGGCGAGTCCGGCGTGCTGACCGGCGCCATCGCGCACGGCACGGCGATGGCGCTGGACCGCGTGCTGGCGGCCCGTATCGGCCACGGCGCGGTGTGACCGAGGGCCCTGACACGCCGTCGGCCGCGAGGCTCGCCGGCCGGCGTGGTGTCGGGCGGCGTGGCGTCAGGCGGTGCGCCCCTGCTGCTGTCCGGCCCAGCCGCCGCCCTCGTCGACCGGCCTGAGCTCCGGACGCTTGGCCTCGCGGCCGTCGCCCGAGGAGCGCCCGGTCATCCGGCGCCGGATCCACGGCGCGAGGAACCGCACCGTCCAGATCACGTTGGCGTACATCCGCACGATCACCCACGGCTTGCGGCGGGCCGGCAGCGGCGCGCGCCAGTCGTAGGCCGGCTCGCACCCCAGCGCCTCCAGGACCGCCTCGGCGATGCGCCGGTGCCCCTCGGTGGCCAGGTGCACCCGGTCCGGCGCCCACATCCGCGGGTCGTCGAAGATGCGCTCGATCGACAGGTCGACCACGACCACGCCGTACCGCTCGCGCAGGCCCTCGACCTTGTCGATCAGCCGCTGCACGCGCGGCACGAAGCGTCTGAGCGAGGGCATGCGGTAGGTGAAGTCCACCGACTGGAACATCACCACCGTCGCCCCGGCCTCGACCAGCGTCGCGGCGCACCGCTCCAGCTGGTCGCAGATCGCCTCCAGGTCGCAGCCGGGCCGGGCCACGTCGTTCAGGCCCGTGGCCAGCGAGACCAGGTCCGCGCCCATCCGCAGCGCGGCCGGCACCTGGTCGTCGCTGATCTGCCGCACCAGCCGCCCGCGCACCGCCAGGTTCGCGTAGCGGAACGCGGGGTCGAACCTGCTCAGCCGCTCGGCCACCAGGTCGGCCCAGCCGCGCATCGAGCCGTCCGGCCGCTTGTCCACCATGCCCTCCGTGAACGAGTCGCCCAGCGCCACGAAGGAGGTGAACTTCGGCCCCCCGCGCACCATGCGGACCGGGAGTGCTCCCGCGCCGAGCCCTCCCTCCGGTACGACGCCCGATCGCGCCGCGCCGCCGCCGTCGTCGGCGATCCCGCCAACCGTTTCGAATCCGCCCGCCCCGGCAATCGTCTGCTCCTCCACAAGACGGTGATACTAACGACGGTGGAATTCGGATAAACCGTGATGCGTTCAATGGCGCGCGAACACAAGGCGAAGGACGGGTAGCGGCTGTGCGTGGCATGGGAATGGGATCCGGCGCGGGGAACTGGCAGACGATGGGCTCCTATATGCGCGACGGCTCGGCGGTGCAGAAGCTCAAACCGGGCACGCTGCGCCGTATCGGCGGGCTGGCGCGGCCGTTCGGGCCGGTCATCGCCGGGTTCCTGGTGCTCACGGTGGTCGACGCGGTCCTCGGCGTGCTGCCGCCGCTGCTGTCCCAGCGCATCGTCGACCGGGGCATCCTCAAGCACGACGGCGGCCTGGTCACCGAGCTGGCCCTGATCGTCGCGGGCATCGCGCTGCTGGACGCCGCGGTCGGCCTGGTGTCGAGGTACCTGTCCGCGCGCATCGGCGAGGGCCTGATCGCGCTGCTGCGCAGCAAGGTGTTCGCGCACGTGCAGCGGATGCCGATCGCGTTCTTCACCAGGACGCAGACCGGCGCGCTGGTCTCCCGGCTCAACAGCGACGTGCTCGGCGCGCAGCGCGCCTTCACCTCGACGCTCTCCAGCGTCGTGTCGAACTTCGTCTCGCTGGTGCTGACCGGTGTGACCATGTTCCTGCTCTCCTGGCAGATCACGCTGGTCGCGCTGGTCCTGCTGCCGGTCTTCGTGCTCCCGGCCCGCTGGATGGGCCGCCGGCTGCAGCAGTTGACGCGTGAGCAGATGCAGTTGAACGCGGACATGTCCACGATGGCGACCGAGCGCTTCAACGTCTCCGGCGCGCTGCTGGCGAAGCTGTTCGGCCGCCCCGAGGAGGACGACGCGCTGTACGACGCGAAGGTCGACCGGGTCCGGCAGATCGGCGTGCGCGTCGCGATGTCCAGCGGCGGCTTCATGACCGCGCTCACGCTCGTCGCGGCCCTGGCGACCGCGATGGTCTACCTCATCGGCGGGCGGCTCGCCGTCGACGGCAGCCTGACGCTGGGCACGATGCTCGCCCTCACCGGCCTGCTCGGCAGGCTCTACGGACCGCTCACCGCGCTGGCGAACGTGCGCGTCGACGTGATGACCGCGCTGGTCTCCTTCGACCGGGTCTTCGAACTGCTCGACCTGCCTCCGATGGTGACCGAGGACCCCGAGGCGGTCCCGGTCCCGGTCACGAGGGGCGGGCAGGCGCCGGTCATCGAGTTCGACGAGGTGTCCTTCAGCTACCCGACCGCGTCGCAGGTCTCCCTGGCCTCGCTGGAGTCGGTGGCGGTGCTCGACCAGGCCCCGTCCGCCGAAGTCCTGCGCGGCCTGTCCTTCACGGCCGAGCCCGGCACGATGACGGCGCTGGTCGGCCCGTCCGGCGCCGGAAAGACCACGATCACCGCCCTGGCCGCGAGGCTCTACGACGTCACCGCGGGGCAGGTGAGGATCGGCGGACTCGACGTGCGCAGGGCGACACTCGCCTCCCTGCGCGAGCGCATCGGGGTCGTGACGCAGGACTCGCACATGTTCCACGACACCATCCGCAACAACCTGAGATACGCCAGTCCCGACGCCGGGGACGGGGACCTGGAGAAGGCGCTGCGCGACGCCCAGATCTGGACCCTGATCGCCGGCCTGCCCGACGGCCTGGACACCGTCGTCGGCGACCGCGGCTACCGCCTGTCCGGCGGCGAGAAGCAGCGCATCGCGATCGCCCGCCTGCTGCTCAAGAAGCCCGACGTGGTGGTCCTCGACGAGGCCACGGCGCACCTCGACTCAGAGTCCGAACTAGCGGTCCAGCACGCGCTCGCCGAGGCCCTGCGCGGCCGCACCTCGCTCGTCATCGCGCACAGGCTCTCCACCGTCCGCGACGCCGACCAGATCCTCGTGGTCGACGGCGGGACGATCGTCGAACGCGGCACCCACGAGCAGTTGCTGGCGGCCGACGGCCTCTACGCAGACCTCTACCGCACCCAGTTCGCCCAGCAGGAGGAGGCGG
>JBOHCW010000443.1:0-6527 GCA_050725375.1 Actinocrinis sp.
CGCGGACCTGCTGGTCGTCGGGGCCCCGGGCTGCTGCGGCTGCGCGGACGCGGCCACCTGCCCGAACGAGCCGAAGTACCGTCCGGCGAGCGCGAGGAACTCTTCCTCGACGCCGGGCGGGAGGATCTTCCCGGCGGCGATTTCGAGGAGCTTGCCGACGGTTGACCCGCCGACGGCCTCCGAGGTGGCGATGATGCCGGGCGCGGCGGCCCTGACGCGGGTGACGAAGCCGTCGAGCCAGTTGAGGCCGTCGGTGAGGTCGGCCTTGACGTCGTCTTCGAGCTGGGCGATTCCCATGGTTCCTCCTGGGGTTGCGGCGGCAGCGGTCGCTGCTGCCAGGTTAACCGGCTGCTGCGCCGGGGTCTGGGACAGCTGGTCGCGCGGGGTGAAGGACGGCGCGCGGTGCGGGCGGAAGAGGTGGCCGAGCTCGCGGCCCGCAGCGGCGAGCGCACGGGCCGCGTCGGCCTCGATGTCAGGCATGACCGGCATCAGGCGCCTCCTTGTGCCGCACCACGGCGAAGTGCGACGCGTTCTCGACGATCGCCACCTTGATGCCGTCGCGGTCGCCGAATCCCTTGACGATCGAGTTGAACTCGTCGTCGCCGATGCTGCGGTCGAACGCGATGACGAGCGTGTCGCCCGGGTGGACGACGATCGCGGTGCGCGTGAGCAGGTCGCCGAGCTTGGCGTCGATGCTGTGGAGCAACTGCGCTTCATCGGTGATGTACTCGCCCGGCCTGGGCTTGTAGCCGGCCATTACTCACCGTCCTTGCGCGTCGTCCGCCTGCGCGGCGTCGCAGCGGGTGCCTGCGGCGTCGCTGGCGGGGTGGTGATCACGAGCGACGGGTTGGGCCTGCTGACGCCGTTGACCATGTCGTGCTTGCGGTCGATCGCCTCAAGCGCGTCGAGGAACGCGGGCAGCGCATCTCTCGGGTTGTCGCGCAGGCCCGCCCGCCAGTGGTCCCAGTAGGCGGCCTCGCGGTTGTCGCGGACGGTCATCAGTAACCGTCCTCGCGGCTGTCGATCAGCAGCGGGGTGAGCGAGCCGCCGTCGAATCCGGCCTGCGGCGGGATCTCGGTCCAGACGCGGCCTTTCTGGTCGAGCCAGCCGACGCGGCGGAGCGTGGCAACGGGCCTGCCAAGGCCGTCGATCCGAAGCCACGCGTTGTCGCCCCGATCCCAGACGTCGGCCGTCTTTGGCCAGTCCTCGCCGACATAAAGCCGCATCGGCGTCTGGACGCCCTGGCCTGCATCGTTGTCGGCCATCGTTCTCCTTTCCGGGTGCCGGGCGGCGGCTGGTGCCGCCGCCCGGTCACCGCAGGCGATCGCTAGCGGGTGGTGAAGACGTCCACGTAGCCGACCCGCGCGCCGGGGATCGGCTTGTGGCTGCCGTAGGTGCCGGTCGCCGGGACGATCCGCAGGGCGTAGGTCTGGCCGGGGGTCAGGCCCCACAGGTCGCCGGTGTTGACGTTGCCGGTGCCGTGGTCGCAGGTGAAGCCGATGTGTGCGGTGCCCGGGTCGGCCGGGTCGGCCGGGTTCCAGGTGCCGAACCCGTACCCGGAGATCCAGACTTCCTCGCACTTGCCGCCGGCGGGAGGATTGCTGTTCTCCAGCCACGGGCCGTTATCCGCGCTCTCCGTCCAGGACGCCGACGCGCGGGTGCCGCTCACCGTGACGACGTGGCCGCCGGACACGTACGGGCCGGCCGCCGTGACGGGCCGGACGGTCAGCTTCTGGCCGTCGTACTGCACGGCGCTGATCACGTCGACGGCCCCGGCCGCCTGGTCGCCGTCCTCGACGACGTAGGCGGACTTGACGACCTGCCCGCTTTCCCTCGCGAGCACGGCCGCGTAGGTACCGGTGGCCGGGGTGATGACGGACTTGCCGCTGACCAGGTTCACGTCCGTCCAGTCGGCGGCGGCCGGGTCGCCTGACTGGCTCGTGCCGGACTGGTTGCCGAACACCTGGTCGCCGTTCGCCAGCTCGATCACCCAGCGCGGCGAGCCCGCGGCGAAGTGGTCGCTGGTGAAGGCCGGCGCGGTCGCCGGCAGGACGCTGCCGGCGGGCAGCGTCAGGACGGCCTGCGCGTAGGCGGTGGCGGCCGGCGTGCCGACGGTCAGTGAGATCGTGCCGCCGGCGTTGACGACGGCGCTGCCGCCGTCGTTGGCCGAGACGGTGACGGGGATCTTCCCGATGGCCGCCTGATAGGTGACGGGCGCGGGCGCGGCGCTCGCGGTGCCTGCCATGCCGAGAGCGCCCGCGGCGAGCGCGAGGCCCGCTGCGGTGGTCAGGGCGGTGATGCGGATGTTCACTTTTTCTTCTCTCTGTTGGATTCCTGCGGTTCGGTGATGGTCTTGGGGGGCAGCCCGGCCTGCGCGCGGTAGCCGGCGATGACGCGCTTCTCGGCGGCGGTCAGCGCCCACCGCTTGCCGGTGACGGCGGTGGTCACCTGGTCGAGCAGGTCGCGCAGCTTCCCCGCCTCGGCCATGGCGTCGCGCAGCTCGGGCGCGGCCTGCGGCTCCCGTGTCAGTTCGACGTTGCCTCGTATCGCCGCGTCGTTGTCGAGCGCCTTGTGCGCGGTGTCGTGACCTACGTCGCTCGTCCCGGTCGCATCGCGGATCTCGCGGAGCGCGGCCAGCGCATGGCCGAGCCGGTTGGAGGTCACGGCGTGCCTGAGGCCGAGCGGCGACGACTCGCCGGGCGCGGGCTGCGGCGTCCTGCCGAGCGCGGTGTCGTCGAGGATCTCGCGGAGCTGGCGCGCGGTGACAGCCGACGCGTGCGCCGCGCCCTGGTCGAACTCCTCGCCGTGACGGCCGAGGTCAACGCTCTTGTCCAGGCTGTCCACGAGAGCGCAGAGCCGGACCTTGACCCGCGCGAATTCGTCGGTGCGGCCGGGCGCGGGCTGCGGTTCCCGCGCGGCGTCAAGGTCGCGCTGAGCCCGCATCCCGGACGTGAACGCGTCGCGCATGTCGGTCCAGGCGTACTCGTCGTAGCAGTCGTAGGTGGGCTTGCCGTCGCCTTCCATCCAGCCGAGCCACTCGGCGTGGTCCTGCTCGGCCTGCCGGTCGCGTGCCGCCTGCCCTGGCGTCACGGCGGTCACAGGTCCAGCTCGCCGTCGGTGTCGGCCCATGCGCCGAAGGGATCGGCTCCGGCCAGGTTCACGTGAGCGGCCTGCTCGTACTCCGCCGCGTCGGCGGCGGCGATCGCGGCGGCGGAGTGCGCGCCGGTGCGCGTCAGGCGCTCGGCCAGGTCGCGGCTCATGAACGTGACCTGGTACAGCGAGTCCACTCCGACAAGGCGCACCTGACCGGTGGTCATGTCGGTGACCTCCAGCATCGGCTTGCCGCAGAACTGGATCTCGCGGACGGTCCCGGTTACCTGCCGGTAGCCCATCTGCTCGACGAGCGCGTACCCGCCGGGCTCGCTCGGCGGCGCGTCGCTGGCGCCGGGCGTCTCGCGGTGCTCGTCGAGGACGCGCAGCAGCTCGGCCGAGCACGCGCTGATGATGACGACCTCCCCGGTGTCGGTGGCGTGGCCGCCCGTGGCCCAGAAGCCGGCGAGCACCTCAAGGTCGGCGCGGAGCGTGGTCACTGGCCGGCCTCGCCGTCGGTGTCCGGCGCGGGCGCGGTGAGGTCACGGCCGAGCGCCCCGGCTGTCGGCGTGCACCGGGTGAGCCACAGCTCGCACTCGTCCAGCTTGGTCGCTGCGAGCGCCTTGGCGCGGGACGGCTCGAACTCGTCGAGCAGTTCGCGCATCCTGGCAAAGTGGTAGGTCGGGTTCATCATTTCCTTGCCATTTCCTTTCGCTTCTTATCCCACATTGAGTTCTCTTTCTTGATGATCCGCGCTTTCGCTACCGCTCCTATCCTCCCGTCGTGGAACCGCTGCATTACATCGCGGAACCGCTTCTCGTGGTCGGCTTTACCGGCTGGCGGCGTGAGCAGCGGGCAGTCACTGGCCCAGTGGCCAAGCTCCTCACAGTGAAAGCACTCGGCGTATCCGGCGGTCACGGCGGCGCTCCCGGCAAGTCGTCCGGATGCGGGTCGCCGAACGTCTCGCGGGTGCGGTCTTCGCATCGCTGGCAGCTTTCGCGGTGGCCGTCCGTGCGGCAGGCGCGACAGCAGACATGCCACATCGGATCAGCCGGCATTGTCGGCCGCCTTGAGCTGCTTGCCGCCCGTGCGCTCGGCGAGCTTGCGCATGAACGCCTTGTCGGCCTGGTCGACCTCGCGGCGGTAGGCGTCCAGGTCGAGTAGCTCGCGGATGCGGCCATGGTCGGCCGCGACGCGCCGCTTACGCCTGACGCGGCTGCGGACGTCGGCCGGCATGATCCACTCGCGGCTGTCGCTGTAGTGGGCGATGACCGCCGCTTCGCATTCCGGGTGCGAAAGGTCGCCGACAGCGCCAAGCCATGCCAGGACGGCCGAATCATCGGTCTTGCGGTTATCGAATGCTGCGCAGGTCGCAAGCAGCTTTCCGATTTCCTCGGGTGTCATGATTCTCCGTTCAGCATTGCCTGCACCCGCTTGCCGGCTTCAATCGCCTGCTGTACGCGGTCGTTGGTGGTACTTTTCGGCGGCTGCGCGCCCTGCTGTGGCGCGCTCCCGAGCTTGACTTCCTCGGTTCGCAGCCAGTTGCGCCAGGCGGCAACCCAGTCGAGCTTCCAGGCGGTCGGGGTGGACGACTGGCGCCAGTGGTCGATGAACCGCTCGGTCTCGCTCTGGCCGCGTCCGGCGGCGATGAGCCGGGAGACCTTGCCGCGCGCCCAGTCAGCCATTTCGGGCGTGACTTCGAAGTCATCGGGGATGCGCGTTCCGCGTTCGCGCCGAGAAGAAGACGAAGTCTTCTTCTGTTGACGGTTAGCTTTTGGTTCAAGGACGGTTACGGGTGCAGATTCTGCGGGGGTGGGGTGCAGATTCTGCGGGGGTTCCTGCGAAATCTGCGGGGGTGCAGATTCTGCGGGGTTATCCGTCTTGGCCTGCGATGACTTCGGCTTGCGCCCATCCGGCCCCCGCAATTTCTGCGGGGGTGCAGATTCTGCGGGGGTGTCGTTCATGACCACCCGGTAGCGGTTGCACCCCTTCGGCCCCTCGTTGTAGCGGACCTCCAGCTCTCCCAGCTTGACCAGCTCGGCTAGCGACGCCTGCACCGCGCGCTCACCGAGCCCAGACTTGCGCCGCAGTTCGGCGTTGCTCGGCCACGCGTTCCCGCCGTCGCCGCTGGCACAGTCGGCGATCGCGAGCAGGACCAGGCGCGCGCCATGGCGGGAGCGAGAGTGGTTCCACACCCAGGTCATGACGCTGATGGCCACCCGCGACCGCCCTTCTGTTCACTGTCATTAGGTTGGCAGCCTCCGTCCGGATCTCAATCTCAGTGGCGACTCTAGTTGCAATCCGGATCGCGATGCAAATCGGAATCAACGTTGCCTCACGGGTCGCAATGCGGGATAGCATGTCGATGGGCAACTTGCATTGCGACCCGGGTTGCCGTCACAATGGCCACGTGGATGAGGAGACCGTGCGAGAGCTTGCCGAGGTGTCTGCGATCGCCAAGCGCGTCGTGAAGCGCCGGGCCGACAACGAGCGCGACGAGGCCGAGATCAGGCGCAGGCTGCCCGGCCTGCGGGCGAGGGGCGTCGGGCCGGCCGACCTTGAGCGCGCCGTGCACAGCGTGTTCGTGCAGGGCACCATCTCGCGCTGGACGAAGGACTTCACCCCGCAGGACTGACATCACCGCGCCGTCACCGGACCGCAGTTCCAGCACGGCCCGGTACCGGCCGGCTGACCGCAGCCGCACGGGCACGAGGTCATGCGGGCGCCCGGGAAGTCCTGGTGCGGGTACCCCGGCCCGAATACCACCGGGTCGGGCCCGTACGGGTCGCGCCATTCCCCGGTGACGCTCTCCGGCGTGTATCCCTGCACGTCCGGCGGCGGGTACGCCAGCGCGTACCGCTGCGCGCTCTCGGCGAGCAGGTCGGGCGACGGCGGCGCGGCGCGGCGGGTCAGCGCGTGCACGATCGCGGCGCGGCGCAGGATCTCCTCGCCCCTCACCGGATCGCCTCAAGCTCGCGCTGTACCCGGCCGCTGGCGAGGTCGGCGGGACGCCATACGCCCCAGTCCTGGCCGGCTGCGCGGAGCATCAGGCCCCACTGTTCCTGTTCGGGCTTGAGGTGCCCCGTCTCGGTCTTCGAACGACCCGCTGAGGGCGAGCATGGGTGGAGTTGGCCGTCGTCGATGTCAATCGAGCTGACAGCAGCGTGGTTGACTCTGTCGTACGCAGTAGGTGTGGAACGAATGCCTCGCGATCTGCGGCACTTCGCCAGCCTGCTCATCGCGTTCGGCGCGGAATCGATCTTGACGACACAGCTTTGAAACGACTGGAGGCCCTGGAATCCGGGGCCTCCAGCGTGCAAACGACTCAGACGTCGTAGTAGAGCTCGAACTCGTGCGGATGCGGACGCAGGCGGATGGGGTCGACCTCGTTGGTGCGCTTGTAGTCGATCCACGCCCCGACGACGTCGTCGGTGAAC
>JBOHCW010000444.1:0-3768 GCA_050725375.1 Actinocrinis sp.
GGTCAAGCTCGTCCACAAGTCCCACCCCATGGCTGCTGCTCGATTGAAGATCAGAAGGCTTATTCAGTTGCCGGCTCAGCGTCGCAGAGCCGGCCAGGGCGCTGACGGATAGTCATGGATCGGTATACCAACCGTGACCCGACCGTGTCGTGCCGCCCGGTCGCGGCGCGCCGGGTCGGCCGCGTCGGCATACGGCGATACGACCAGCACGGCCGCTTCCGTCGCTAGCCGTGTGCGCTTCCGGTTCGCTTCCGATCCGGCGCGGGGTCGCACGCGTCGCCGCGGACGCCGTCGGCGGCGTCAGCCACCGTCAGTTCCCCGCTCCACAGCCGGCGCAGCTCGGCGTTGTCCCGCAGCAGGTCGCGGGCGCGGCCGCACCCGACGACCCGGCCGCGGTCGAGCACCACGACCTGGTCGGCGCGTTCCAGCACCGCGCGCCGGTGCGAGACGACCAGCAGCGTGCGCGGCCCGGAGCCGGCGATCCGGTCCCACAGCAGCTTCTCGGTCTCGACGTCCAGCGCCGACGACAGGTCGTCGACCACCAGCAGTTCGGGCGCCCGCGCGAGTGCCCGCGCCGCCGTCACCCGCTGCATCTGGCCGCCGGACAACCGCACGCCGCGCGGGCCGACCCTCGTGTCCAGGCCGTCCGGCATCTCGGCCGGCTCGTCCTCGAACGCCGCGAGCCGCAGCGCGCGCGACAGGTGCTCGTCCGGGGCGCCGAGCAGCAGGTTCTCGTGCAGCGTCGCGGAGAACAGACGCGGTACCTGGCTCGCGTAGGCCGCCCGGCCGGGCACCAGGAACGTACCGGGGTCCTCGACCGGCCGACCGTTCCACTCGATCGTGCCGGCCTGTATCGGCAGCAGGCCGAGCAGGGCGCGCACCAGCGTGGTCTTGCCCGCGCCGACCGCGCCGGTCACGACCGTGAACGAGCCGCGCGCGACCGTCAGGTCGACGTCCTGCACACCGTGGCCGCCACTGTCGTGCCGCACTGTCAGGCCACGGATTTCGAGGGTGCGCAACGGCTCGTCATCGCCTTGCCCGACCCGCGCGAACAAGGACTCGTCGATCGCGGTGGGGCGGGCGCCCTCGTCGCGCATCAGGTCGTGCGCGTCCTCGTGCGCGGCCATCAGCCTGCTGAGCCGAGCCAGCGAGACCTCGCCGCGCGGCAGCCGGTAGATCAGTCCACTGATCGCGGCGGGCAGGTTGGTCAGCCAGCCGAGGTAGCTGGTGAACAGCGCGAGGTCGCCGACCGTGAACGCGCCGCGGCGCATGGCCGCCGCCGTGAGCAGCAGCACCAGTCCGATGCCCAGTTCGGTGGTCGCGTCGGTGGCGGTGTCGAGCAGGTCCACGACCAGCCGCACCCGCACGGCCGCGTCGCGCCGCTCCCGGTTGCGCTCGCGCAGCCGCCGCAACACCGCGTCTTCGGCCCCCGCGGTCTTGATCGCCAGCACGTTGCCGACCAGTTCGCCGACCCAGGCCGTGACGGCCGCGCCGGCCGCCTGCGAACGCTGGTGCAGCCGGCGCACGACGCGGTTCATGAACGGCGCCAGCCCGATGATCGCGAGCATCGGGAGCGGCAGCACCAGCCCGGCCGCCGGGTCGAGCGCGGTCATGATGCCCAGCGCCGCCGCGCCGAACAGGGCAGCGCCCGCGATGCCGACCACGCCCTCGTCGACCAGGTCGACCAGTTCGGCCACGTCGTCGCGCAGCCGGGCCACCGACTCGCCCGACGAGTCCGGCAGCCGGCCGGCCGCCGGACCGCGCGCGGTGAGCACCGAGTTGAGCACGTTGGCCCGCAGCAGCGTCGCGGAGAGGTCCCACCAGTACACGCCGTACGTCCAGGAGACCACCATGGTCAGCCCGCGCACGATTTCCACGCCGACGAACGCCGCGCACAGCCACAGCGGCCCGGCCAGCCCGGCCGCGCGGTGCCCGCTGATCTGGTCGAACAGCTGCTGTAGGACGAAGCCGCCGGCCAGCGGGATGATGCTGAACGGCATCCACAGCAGCGCGCCGATCACGAACCGGCGCAGGTCGTAGGTCATCAGCCGGGTGGACACGATCATCAGGGGGCTCATCGCGTACCCCCCGCCGCCGCCGGGGCCAGTTCGTCAGTGTCCGGATCATCAGTGCCTGGATCGTCAGTGCCCGGATCCGCGCCGTCAGGACCCGGATTCAGCAAGCTGCCACCGCCACCGCCACCGCCACCGGCCAGCGCCAACATGCGCGCGAACCGGCTGCGCGGGTCGCCGGCCAGGTCGGCGCGTCGGCCGTACTCGGCCACCCGTCCGTCCGCGACGACCGCGATCTTGTCCACGCGGTCCAGCGCCGAGAGCCGATGCGCGATCAGCACCGCGGTGCGCCCGGCCAGCAACCGGTCCACGCTGTGCTCGATCAGCCGCTCGGTGGCCGGGTCCAACCGGCTCGACGCCTCGTCCAGCACGACGAGCCCGGGATCGGTCAGGAACACCCGCGCGAACGCGATGAGTTGCGCCTGACCTGCGGAAACGGTGGTCGGACGCAGCTGTGTGTCCAGCCCGTCAGGCAATCCGGCCAGCCACGAACCGAGGCCGACCTCGTGCAGTACCGCGCGCAGCCGCTCGTCCTCGGCGCCGATATCGGCGGGCGCATCGGCAGACGCGCCGACAGAGGCCGAGGCAGCTGCGTCGGCAACGGCATCAGGCCCCTGCCGAAACAGCTTCAGATTCTCCCGAACGCTCGCCGTGAAGAGTTGCACGTCCTGCGTCACCACGCCGATCCGGCGGCGCACGGACGCGGGCTCGGCCTCACGCAGATCCACGCCGCCGACCCGCACCGCGCCGGACGTAGGGTCGTACAGCCGCAGCACCAGGCGCGCGATGGTCGTCTTGCCGCTGCCCGACCGCCCGACCAGGCCCAGAGTCTCGCCGGGTTCGAGGGTGAGATCGATGTCTGACAAGACCGGCTCGTCGTCGTCCGCATACGCGAAACCGACCCTGTCCAGGCACACCGACAGCGCCCCGCGCGCAGGCAGCGGCCGGGCGTCATCGGCGACGGTCAACAGCGGCTGCTCGGCCAGCAGGCCGCCCACTCGGGCGAACCCGGCGAGCGCGGCCTGAAACTGTCGCAGCTGACCGAAAAGCCGCTCGAACGGCGCGCGGACCATCAACGTGTACTGAAACAGCAGGACGGCCGTGCCGATCGACAACTGCCCGCCGCGCTGTGCCCAGGTCGCGAGCCCGAGCGTGATCGCGGTCCCGGTCGCGAACGCCACCGTCGTGGCGGCCAGCAGCCCGGTGCCGACCCGCGCGCCCCGCCGCTCCGCGTGGTACCAGGCCGAGCTGACCTGCCAATACCGCTTGACCACGTGCCGGCCCGCGCCCAGTGCCCGGATGTCCTCCGCGCCGGCCAGTCGTTCTTCGAGGTCGCCCGTCATGGCGGCCTCGGACGCCCGCACCGCCGCCTCGTAAGGCACCGCGAGCCGCTGCGCGCGCCCGAGTACGAACGCGAACACGCTGTAGTAGACCAGCAGCGTCAGGCCCAGCACCGGGACGATGGCGATCGCGACGACCAGCATCCCGCCGAGCAGCAGCACGCTGGCCACCGCGTCGAGCAGAAACGCGTCCACGAAGTCCGCGATCGCGGCCACGTCGCCGTCGACCCGCGAGATCATCTCGCCGGGCGTGTGCCGCCCGTGGAACGAGAGGTCGAGCGACAGCGCGTGCGCCGCGAGCCGTTCGCGCAGCCGATTGGTGCCGTCCCAGGCCAGAATGCTCGCCAGCCACGCCG
>JBOHCW010000445.1:0-5465 GCA_050725375.1 Actinocrinis sp.
GGCTCGGCGAGCACGCGCGCAAGCGTGAGGCGGCCGGGCTGCGGCGGCGGCTTCGCCCGCGCGCCGAGCACACCGGCCTGGTCGACCTGGCCGGAAACGACTATCTCGGGCTGGCCCGCGACCCGCGGATCCGCGCCGCGGCGGCCGAGGCCGCGCGGGTCTGGGGCGGCGGCTCGACCGGATCGCGGCTGGTCACCGGCACGACGGACGCGCACGTCGCCCTCGAAGGCGAACTGGCCGCGTTCATCGGCGCCGAGGCCGGATTGGTGTTCTCATCGGGTTATCTGGCGAATGTGGGCTTGATCACGGCGCTGGCCGGGCGCGGCGACCTGATCGTGTCGGACGCGCTCAACCACGCCTCGCTGATCGACGGCGTCCGGTTGTCCCGGGCACGCGTCGCGGTGGTGGGCCACGGCGCCGTCGACGAGGTCGCGGACGCGCTCGCCTCACGCAGCGAGGAGCGCGCGTACGTCGTCACGGACACGGTCTTCTCCGTAGACGGGGACGTCGCGCCCTTGGCGGAGCTGGCTGCGGTATGCCGTGCGAACGGCGCGGTGCTGATCGTGGACGAGGCGCACGGGATCGGCGTGCTGGGCGACGGAGGACGAGGCGCGGTGCACGCGGCCGGGCTCGCCGGGGCGCCGCACGTGGTCATGACCGCGACGCTCTCGAAGTCGCTCGGCGCGCAGGGCGGCGCGGTGCTCGGACCGCGCGCCGTGACCGAGCATCTGGTGGACACCGCGCGCCCCTTCATCTTCGACACCGGTTTGGCTCCCGCGTCGGTGGGCGCGGCGGCCGAGGCGCTGCGGATTCTGCGCGGCGCGCCGCACTTGGCCGACCAGGTGCGCGCGCGGGCCCGTGACTTGCGCCACATCGCCGTGGCCGAGGGCCTGAACGCGACGGTTCCGGCCGGCGCGGTCGTGTCGGTGTTGATCGGCGACCCGGACCTGGCCGTGCGGATGGCGGCGGTGTGCGCGGAGAACGGCGCCGCGGTCGGCTGTTTCCGGCCGCCGTCGGTGCCGGACGGCCGCTCACGGCTGCGGCTGACCGCGCGGGCCGACCTGACCGGGGACGAGCTGGCGGTGGCGGCGCGGGCGTTGCACGCGGTGGCCCAGCGCGTGGGCTGAGCCGGCTAACGACCGAGACGACATACGGCTGAGACGGCACCGGCACGGACAACGGGGCGCGAGAGCGCTGGTGGGCGGCTGTGGTCCAGACCAATATACCCAGAGGTCTGGACAACCGAGATTGGTCTAGTCCACAATCGGTGACGGCTCGCCGAACCCGCGGCGCAGACCGGCTGTTGCAGTCCGTGCACCGCAGGAGGAGTCGTCGCGTGCCCACCATCTCGGCTCCGCGAGCGGTCGTCGACGGTCGATTGACCGGTCCAGTGACCGTCACCGTGGACGGCGGCGTGATCCGCGACGTGCACCTCGGAGATCCGTCCTATGACGCGTCACCGGCCCGCTCGGCCAACGGCGCCCCGTCAAACGGCGCCCCGGCCGACACCGGGCAACCCGACATCGTGCTGCCCGACGGCGTGCTGACCGCCGGCCTGGTGGACATCCAGACCAACGGCGCGTTCGGCGTGGACTTCAGCGCCGCCGACGACCTGGGCTGGGACCGGGTGGCCGCCGCGCTGCCGGCCACCGGGGTGACCTCGTTCCAGCCGACGTTCATCACCGCCCCGCTCGGCTCGCTGATCTCCGGGCTGCGCACCGCGATCGACGCGCGCGAACGGCAGCAGGGCCCTGACATCGGGTACCGGGGCAGCGCGCGCATCATGGGCGTGCACCTCGAAGGGCCGTTCCTGTCCCCGGTGCGCCACGGCGTGCACGAGCAGCGCTTCCTGGTCGAGCCGACACCCGAGGCGATCGACCGGCTGCTGGCCGCCGCGGGCCGGGAGATCCTGACCATGGTGACGCTGGCGCCGGAACTGCCGGGCGCGCTGGACGCGATCCGCCGGCTGACGAACGCGGGCATCCGCGTGTCCGTCGGCCACACCGACGCGACCGCCCAGCAGATCACCGCGGCCGCCGACGCCGGCGCGACGCTGGTGACGCACATCTTCAACGCGCAGCGCGGCCTCGCGCACCGCGAGCCGGGCGTGCCCGGGGCGACGATGGCCGACCGCCGGTTCTACTGCGGGCTGATCGCGGACCTGCACCACGTGGTCGCCGAGATCTGCGCCCTGGTGTGGCGCGGCGCGCGCGGCCGGGTCGTGCTGGTCACGGACGCGATCGCCGCGGCGGGCATGCCGCCGGGCGAGTACGAGCTGTCCGGCATCCCGGTCGTGCTGAGCGAGGACGGGGTGCCGCGCAACGCGGACGGGACCATCGCCGGCTCCGCGCTGACCCTGGACCAGGCCGTGCGCAACATGCTCTCGCTGGGCCTGCCGACCGCCGCGGTGGTCGAGGCGGCCAGCCGGGTGCCGGCCGACGCGCTCGGCCGCACCGACCTCGGCCGGATAGCGGTCGGCGCGCGCGCCGACCTGGTCTGGTGGTCGGACGACTTCCACCCGCGCCGCACGTGGGTGGATGGCAGGGAGGCGCAGACGCCCGCCACGGCGGCCGTCCTCCCCGCCGCGCGGGAGTCATCACTGGCCGTGTCGCCCTGACGCGCACGGCCGCCTCCCGCCGGCGTCGCCGGCACATCGCCCCGGGCCCGGATGCCCGCACCATCCGCCGGGGCGCGCCGGCCTGAAGGGCCGCAGGCGCGGACGGAAGTTGAGGGTCTTCCGTCCGCCGCCTGCAGTCCGCCCGCGGCGCGCCACTGCCCCGCGGCCGCCGCGCGCGTTGACGCGCCGGATGGTGATCTCCACCCGATCTTGTCCCGCCGCACATTCCACTCGCGCCTGTCAGACGGCGCGGGCATAATCGTGCCTGGCGGTCGATTCAGACTTCGTTCAGGCTCGGCCGGCGGGGATGTACGGGGATATTCAACAGTTGACTGGCTTTAGCCGATTTTCCGTTGCCTGATACCGCACGCGTCCGGTGTGACTCGGGTGAAGCACGAGGCAGACGGGGTGTCCGGCTCGATCAAGGCCGTTCGGGGGGATCTTGGATTCGACGCTGCGGGGTGGCGGCTTTAGTGATCCACAACTCGCGCCTGCTCTCCTGGAGTCGCGGCGCGATGTGAAGTGGCCGCATTCGGAAGATCGTCCCCCAACGGCGGGCCGGGCGTCTTTAGCGGTGAAAACGGACAGCGCGCTTGACAGCGCCCACATCGCGATACATCGTGTCTACCAACTTGCGATGTATCGCGTTTACGGGAGGGGTTTCGGGAGATGAACGCACTGCGACGAACGGGGGACACGCTCGCGCGGTTCCCCGGCGGCAAGGTGGGCAAGTGGGTCGTACTCGGCATCTGGATCGTGTTGCTGGTCGGCCTCGGCTCGCTGTCGGGAAAGCTCAACGACGCGTTGGACAACCAGGCGTCCAGCTGGCTGCCGGGCAGCGCCGAGTCCACTCAGGTCTTCAACCAGAGCGCACAGTTCCAGAACACCGACCAGTCGCCCGCCGTGGTGCTCTATGAGCGCGCGTCCGGCATCACGCCGGCCGACCTGACCAAGGCGCGCTCGGACGTGGCGTTCTTCGCCACGGCCCCGCACGCCGCGCCCCAGGTCGTGGGCCCGATCCCGTCCAAGGACGGCAAGGCCCTGCAGACGATCGTCCAGATCAACCTGGGCGGCAAGAACGGCTGGAACAACCTCAAGCCGGCCGCGGACGCGATCAAGGCGCGCGCGGCGAGCGGCGATTCCGGGCTCACGACGTACGTCACCGGCCCGGCCGGCATCGGCGCGGACGAGTCGGCGGCGTTCAGCGGCATCGACGGCGTGCTGCTGTACTCCACGATCGCGGTAGTCGTCACGCTGCTGCTGCTGACGTACCGCAGCCCGACGCTGTGGCTGCTGCCGCTGCTCTCCTCCGGACTGGCGCTCGCGGTCTCCATGGGTGTGGTCTACCTGCTGGCGTCACACGCGGGTCTGACCGTCAACGCGCAGAGTCAGGGCATCCTGCTGGTGCTGGTCATGGGCGCCGGCACGGACTACGCGCTGCTCTTGATCGCGCGATATCGAGAAGAGCTGCGCAAACACGCGGACCGGCACGAGGCGATGGGCATCGCGCTGCACCGCGCCGGACCGGCGATCATCGCCTCCGCCGCGACCGTCGGCATCAGCATGCTGTGCCTGACCGCCGCGGACATGAACTCGACCAGCGGCCTCGGCCCGGTCTGCGCCATCGGCGTGATCGTCGCGCTGCTGGCGATGGTCACCCTGCTGCCGGCCCTGCTGACCATCTTCGGCCGGTGGATGTTCTGGCCGGTGCGCCCGACCGTGGGCAGCGTGGACCCGAGCTCCGGCGGTCTGTGGGCGAAGGTCGGCGGCGGCATCTCGCGGCGCCCGCGCACCGTGTGGATCGGCACCGTGGTCATACTCGGCGCCCTGGCATTCGGCATCTCCGGGCTGAAGGCGGACGGCCTGTCCAACGCCGGCACCTTCACCAACACCCCGGCCTCGGTCACCGGCCAGGACGTCCTGGTCAAACACTTCCCGCAGAGCGCGGTCAGCCCGCTGATCGTGATCGCCAACGAGGGCCGCACCGCCCAGGCGCGCGACGCCCTGGCCAAGACCCCGGGCATCGGTTCGGTGGACGATCCGATCACCAAGAACGGCCTGGTGTTCCTGCAGGGCAACCTGACCGTGCCGCCCGACGGCGCCGCCGCCAAGAACACCGTGGACCAGGCGCGCGCGAACGAGCACGCGGTCAGCGGCGCCGACGCGAAGGTCGGCGGCAACACGGCCGTCCTGTTGGACACCGAACGCGCGTCGCAGCGTGACGACAAGGTCATCATCCCGCTGATCCTGCTGGTGGTGCTGGTGATCCTGGGCCTGCTGCTACGGGCCCTGGTCGCGCCGCTGGTGCTGATCGGCACGGTCGTGCTCTCCTTCGGCGCGGCCATGGGAATCAGCGTGCTGATCTTCAACCACGCCTTCCACTTCAGCGGACAGGACGCGGCCTATCCGCTGTTGTCCTTCGTCTTCCTGGTGGCCTTGGGCATCGACTACAACATCTTCCTGATGACCCGCATCCGCGAGGAGGCGGTCAAGGGCGGCACCAGGCACGGCGCGCTGATCGGCCTGGCCGCGACCGGCGGCGTGATCACCTCGGCGGGCATGATCCTGGCCGGCACCTTCGGGGTGCTGGGCACGCTGCCGGTGGTCGCCTTCGCCGAGATCGGCTTCACGGTCGCGATCGGCGTCCTGCTCGACACCTTCATCGTGCGCTCGATCCTGGTGACCGCGCTGGCGATGGAGCTGGACCGGCGCATCTGGTGGCCGAGCGCGCTCAGCCGCAAGTCCTTCGCGGCGCCGTTGCCGGTGCACGGCGAGGCGGGCGCGGTGGTGGAGCAGGCACGGTGAAGTAGCACTGAAGTAGCACTCTGACAGAACACGGACAGGGCCC
>JBOHCW010000446.1:0-6583 GCA_050725375.1 Actinocrinis sp.
GCTGAGACTCTGTCAGCCCGCGGGGGCCGGGCCGGGTCTTCGTGGGTGGTGCGCTGCGGCGGCGGTCGGGACTCGCCGCCCTCTGAGCGGTCAGCCGGCGCAGCAGGAGAGTTTGGCGATGTCGACCGTGAAGGCCTGCGCGGCGAGTTTCAGGGATTCGGCCATGGTCAGGTAGGGGTGCCAGGTATGGGCGAGCTGCTCGACGCTCATCCCGGCGGTGATGGCGTACACGGCGGCGGTGATGACCTCGCCGGCGCCGTCGGCGAGCACGTGCACGCCTAGGATCTGGCCGGTCCGGGCATCGGCGACGAGTTTGACCAGGCCGCGGGTGTCGCGCTCCACCAGCGCCCGTGACACGTGGTGTAACGGCAGCACGCGGCAGTCGCACGGCACGCCGACGTCGGCGGTCTGGGCGTCGGTCAGCCCGACTGAGGCGATGGCGGGGCTGGTGAAGGTGACGCGCGGGAGCGCGGTGTAATCCAGGGTGCGGCGGGCCTGGGACAGCGCGTTGTCGGCGACCAGAGTGCCCTGAGCTGCGGCGACGTACACGAACTGCGGCGCGCCGGTGACATCGCCCGCGGCCCAGATGCGTGAGTTGGTGGTGCGCAGCTGCTCGTCGACGACGATCGCGCCGCGCGCGGTCTTGACCCCCACCGCGTCCAGGTTCAGCCCGGCGGTGACCGGGCGGCGTCCGGCGGCGACCAACAACTGTTCGGCGCGCAGCTGGACTTGCTCACCATCCCGCAGAGTCACGGTCAGCAGGTAGCCGCGTACGTCACGCCGCGCGGCGGTAGCCGTGGCACCAATGTGCACAACGATGCCCTCGTCGGCGAGAACCTCCTCGATGCCGGCCGAGATCTCCGGCTCCTCGAACGGAGCCAGCCGCGTCAGGGACTCCACGATCGTGACCGTGGCGCCCAGGCGGGCAAACAGCTGCGCCTGCTCCAGCCCGACGGCGCCGCCGCCCAGGACGATCAGCGACGCGGGCAGGCGGTCCAGGTCCATCGCGGTCGTCGAGGTCAGATACCCCGCCGCGGCCAGCCCGTCGATCGCGGGCGCCCAGGGGGCGGAGCCGATGGCGATCACGTAGTGCTCGGCCTCGATCCGAGAGCTGCCGCCGTCGTCGTGCGCCACGACCAGCGCAGGACCATCGGTGAATGCGCCGGTGCCGTGAATGATCTGGAAGCCGTAGCCGGCGGCCAGATCAACATATTTCTCTGTTCGCAGCTCCCTGACCAGAGCGTCCTTGCCGCCGATCAGAGCGGGGAAGCCGACCGGTCCGGCGCCGGCTGCGATGCCGGGGAACCGGTCGGCGACCGATGGGCCGTGCCGGGCCGCCGCCGCGGCCAGCAACGCCTTCGACGGCACGCAGCCGATGTTCACGCAGGTCCCGCCGGTGGTGTCCCGCTCGACCAGCACCACCTGCCCGCCCTTGTTCCGCGCGGCGATCGCGGCGGCGAACGCCGCCGAGCCCGAGCCGACTATCGCCATGTCGTACCCCGAGACCGTGCCGATCGGCTCGCTCACGTCGCTGCCTCCTCGTGCGGCCCGCTGCGGGCTCGCGTCCCACTTTTCTATACGGCTTGCCGAATTCCAGAGCGTCAGCATACTATGCGGATAAGCGAATAGCACTGCGTGGAGGAAGCCGCCGATGACCAGCCCGTCAAGCCTTGCCGAACCGGCTGTTGCGGCGGCGACGCTCGTCGCCGCAGATCCGGGATGCTCGCACACTGACACCGTGGCCAGGTTCTTCCGCGCCCTGTCGGACCCGACCCGGCTGCGGTTGCTCGAATTCGTCCTGCGCGGCGAGCGCACCTCCGCCGAGTGCGTCGAGCACGCCGGCATCTCCCAGCCGCGGGTGTCGATACACCTGTCCTGCCTGGTGGACTGCGGCTACGTCGCCGCCCGCCGGGATGGCAAGAAGCTGCGCTACTCGGTGGGCGACCCCCGAGTGGCCGACCTGCTCGTGCTGGCGCGGGCCTTGGCCGCCGACAACGCCTCCGCGCTGGAGTGCTGCCCGCGCATCCCGGCCACCGGGACGAGCACGGAGGCGACTGTCGATGAGTAGTCCCGCACCGGCGCGCCACCATCCCGATCAGCCAGACGGCACGGGCGCCGCGTTCAGTATCGGCACACGTTCGCGGGACGAGCACTGCTGCCCGCCGATCACCGACCGATCCGCCCTGACGACCAGCCGCGAAGGACGACGATGAGCCGCACGCCAGATCAGCCCACGAACACTGACGCTCGGCCCGACGCGGTTGGTCGCGCCGGCCGCGGACGGGTCGCCCCGGTCGAGGGCGGGATGCGCGCGGTCCACCAGGCCGTGCTGCACGCCTTCGCCGCCGGCGCGCCACCCGCCGAACGTGCGTTGGACGAGGCCGCCGCACCCTTCGGCGTGAGCGGGACCGAGGTGCTGGCGCAGTTGCACGCCGAGGACTTCCTTCGGTTGGACCAGGCCGGCGCGATCCAGGCCGCTTATCCGTTCTCCGCCGTGCCGACCGCGCACCGCGTCCGCATCGACGGCGGCGCCGAGGTGTATTCGATGTGCGCGATCGATGCCCTCGGCATCGCCTCGATGCTCGACCGTGACACCGTGATCCGCTCCGAGGATCCGCAGACCGGAGCCTCGATCACCATCCAGGTCGCCGGCGACGGCGCGACAACGTGGCAACCGGCGACAGCGGTCGTCATGGCCGGACGCGTAGACGGCCAGTCAGACTCCGAGTGCTGCGAGCCGGTGTTCGAGGCCGCCGCCGACGTGTGCTGCGAACAGATCAACTTCTTCGAGACACCCGAAACGGCGGCCGCCTGGGCCCTCGCGCACCCGCAGGTCACCGGGCAGATCCGCGACCAGGCCGGCGCCCACGCAAGCGGTGTCGCCATCTTCGGGCGACTTCTGAACGAATCCTGAGTCACCCGGCCGCCGGGGCGCGGCACCGCTGCCGCAGACGACGAACCCGACCCCGACCCGAGGAACCGAAGGGAACCATGGCCAAGGATTTCGACGTGATCGTCATCGGAGCCGGTCCGGGTGGCGAGACCGCCGTCTCGCGCCTGCGCGCCGGTGGTCTGCGGGTCGCGCTGGTGGAACGGGAACTGATCGGCGGTGAATGCGCCTATTGGGCCTGTATCCCCTCCAAGACCCTGCTGCGCCCGACCGAGGCGCGCGCCGAAGCCGCGAACGCCGCCGGCCTGTCGGCACCGGCGCTGGACTGGCCGGCCCTGCGCGACTACCGCGACTACATGATCAGGCACCTCGACGACAGCGCCCAGATCGAGGGCTACCGCGACCAGGGTGTCACCGTGATCAAAGCCGCCGCCCGCCTGACCGGCCGCGACCCGTGGCGCATCGAGGCGGGCGGAGGGCAGATCAGCGCCGAACACATCGTGATCGCCACCGGATCCCAGCCGTTGCGCCCGCCCATCGACGGACTGGACCAGGTCCCGGTGTGGACCAACCGGGAAGCCACCACCCTGCGGGAGATCCCCGAACGCGCCGTGATGATCGGCGGCGGCGCGGTCGGCGTGGAGTTGGGCCAGTTCCTGGCCCGCATGGGCACCCGCGTCACCCTCGTCCAACGCAACACGCGCCTGCTGGACCGCGAGGAACCACGCCTGAGCGACCTGGTCGCCGACCAGCTGCGCAAAGACGGCATCGACCTGCGTCTAGGACACCAGGCCACCACCGCACGGCGCGACGGCGCCGACACGATCGTCGAACTCGACGACGGCACCAGCGTGCGCACCGACGTGATCATCCTCGGCGCCGGCCGCCGACCCCACACCGACGATCTCGGCCTCGACACCGTCGGCATCCACACCAACGAGCACGGCGCCCTGGACATCGACGAGCACTGCCGCGTTACAAGCGACGGACTGTGGGCGCTCGGCGATGTCACCGCCGTCGCCCAATTCACTCACGTGGCCATGTACCAGGCCAGGGTGGTGGCCGACACCATCCTGGGCAAGGCCCGCCGTGCCGACTACACCGCCATTCCGCGTGTGGTGTTCGCAGAACCGGAAATCGCCGCTGTCGGCCTGACCACCACCCAAGCGCACGCCCAAGGCATCAACCTGGCCACCAGCCGGCTCGACCTGCCCGACCACCTCGCCCGCCCCTGGACCTTCGAGACCGAACCGACCGGCACCCTCGGCCTACTCGCCGACCGCGACGCACGCGTCCTGGTCGGCGCCTGGGCCAGCGCCCCGCTGGCCGGAGAGTGGATCCACCAGGCCGCACTCGCCATCCGCGCCCGCATCCCCCTCGACACCCTGCTCGACGGCATCGCCCAATACCCCACCTACAGCGAGGCCCTCCTCGCCGCAGCCGAACACCTCGACCTGTAAAACCGGCCCGGCTCGGCGCGTTGCCTACCCGACCCGCCCGCGCCCCCGCGCCCGCCGGAAAAGGCTCTGGTCCACATTTCGTGATTGCGATGTGGCCTGATGGTTGGGGGTCAGAACGGGTTGGTGAGTGCTGTCAGCATCGGGTGCAGGCGCGCCGCGAGCGCGGGATCTGTGGTGGCCAGTTCTGTTGTCAGAGAGGCTACGGCGGCGTTCAGCGCGCGTCGCAGTTCGCCTTCGTCCAGCGACCGCACCAGTGTCATTTCCAGTGGCGCGGTGAGTTCCCGCGGGAGTAGGTGAGCGCCCTTTGCGTAGGCCGTGGGGTGGCCCAGGCGCAGGCAGGCCAGTGCGATGATCTGGTCGCGCAGCGCGCTGATCCAATAGTGCGCCTGCCACCAGCTGTGGCGTTCGATGCAGGTGCGGGCGTGCAGCGCGTGGTGCCAGGCCAGGCCGGTCAGGTGCTCGTGGTCATTCGGTAGCGCGGGGGCGGGCTGGGTGGTCGGGCCGAAGACGGTGCGCCATGCGGGACCGAGCGGGCCGAACTGAGCTTCGGGAGTGAATGCGATGTCTGCTTCGAGCAAGTCGGGCAGTAGGAACACCCGGTAGATCGTCGAGCCCGAGGGCAGATCCCAGTGGTGCACGGCGGCGAAGTCCTGGTAGAGCCGCGTCGTCCAGCGTCGCAGGGCTTCATCCAGCCGGCCGCGCACCGAGAGCGCCAGATCGATGTCGGACCAGCGGTCCGCCGTGCCGAGTGCGTTTGAGCCGGTGATCGCGGCCGCGACGATGTCGGGGTCTTCCTTCGCGACTGCGAGCAGCCGTTCCCGGGCGAGCCGCCGTTCTTCGACATCGAACACCGTGCGACTCTAGCCGGTACTCACATCGCACAGGCCACCGATGCGCGTCCCGACGTTCGACGCCGCCACCACCGACGCCCCTGACATCAGGTACCAGAACACGCTACGGCGAGTGGCCATTTCAATGGAGTGTCGACCTTCGCCAGCGGTCATGACTCTGGGGTGTTCCCCCAGTTCGATCCCGCCGGATAAGCGCTTGGCTGACGCATGCGAAGCAGAAACTCCCCGGAACCGAGAGGCTCTCGCATGACGACCCCGACGCCTGTCATCTTCATCCACGGACTGTGGCTGCACAGCGATTCCTGGCAGCCGTGGATCGACCTGTTCCACCGCGAGGGCTACGATCCGTCCGCCCCGGGCTGGCCCGGGGACCCCGACACCGTCGAGGAGTCCCGGCAGAACCCTGAGAGCATCGCCGACCACGGGATCGACGACGTGGTGGAGCACTACGCGGCGGTGATCGCTGCCCTGCCGGCGCGGCCGATCCTGATCGGCCACTCCTTCGGCGGCATGATCGCGCAGAAGCTGCTCGGCCAGGACCGGGCCGCCGCGGCAGTCGCGATCGACGCCGCGCAGATCAAAGGCGTCCTGCCGGTGCCGCTCTCGGCGCTCAAGGCGACGCTGCCGGTCTTCAAGAACCCCGCCAACAAGCACCGCTCGATCTCGCTGACCGCCGAGCAGTTCAGATTCGCCTTCGGCAACGCGATCTCCGAGGAGGAGTCCGCGGACCTCTACGAGCGCTGGACCATCCCGGCGCCGGGCAAACCGCTGTACGAGGCCGCCGCGGCCAACTTCAACCCGCACTCGCCGGCGAAGGTGGACACGGAGAACTCCGGCCGCGGCCCGCTGCTGCTGATGTCCGGCGGCAAGGACCACACCGTTCCGGAGAGCATCGCCCGCGCGACGCTCAAGCAGTACCGGCACTCCGAGGCCGTCACCGACTTCCTCACCTTCCCGGACCGCGGGCACTCCCTCACGATCGACGGCGGCTGGCGCGAGGTCGCGGACGCCGCGCTGACCTGGTTGCGCAAGCAGGGCCTGGAGGCCGCACGGTGACCGCGATTACGCCTGAGACTGCCGGACCGTCCGGGCTCGACCTGGGCCTGGACGGGCAGACGGTCGTGGTCACCGGAGCCGGGAAGGGGATCGGACTCGCGATCACCGAGGCGTTCCTCGCCGCCGGGTCCCGCGTGGTCGCCGGGTCGAGGGAGCGCACCGCGGAACTCGACGCGCTGACGAAGCAGGGCGCGCGGCTCACCGTCGTGGAGCTCGACCTGGCGACGCCCGACGGTCCGGCCGCACTGGTCGATGCCGCGGTGGCGGCGCACGGAGGAGTCGACGTCCTGGTCAACAACGTCGGCGCGGTCCGGCCGCGGGTGGAC
>JBOHCW010000447.1:0-3289 GCA_050725375.1 Actinocrinis sp.
GACTTGCCCGCGCCCCCGGCTCGAGGCGTGCCCTGCGACTGGCGCCAGGTTGCGGTGTCAGTACCCAGGGAGTCGCTCATCGTCTGCTTACTCAGCCCTTCGCGGCGGCGGCGTTGGTCTTCGAGACGATGTCGGCGGCGCTGCCCTGACCGGCCATCAGGCTCACCACCGCGGTGTTCATGGCGTTACCGACGTTCTGGCCGAACTGGGTGTCGAGGTACAGCATCGAGTAGCTGGCCTTGTTGGCGGCCTGCAGCGCCGAGACGTTGTAGGGCTGCGTGATGACTTCCTGGGCCTGCTGGTTCACCGGGATCGACTGGAATGCCTTGGCGTAGGCCTCCTGCTGGTCCTTGGTCACCAGGAACTGGAGGAACTCCAGGGCCTCCTTCGGCGCGTTCTTGGACAGCGAGTACGCGTCGTTGCCGCCCATGATGGCGGTCGGGTCGCCCTGGCCGCCGGCCACGGCGGGGAAGGGGAACCAGCCCAGGTCGGGAAGCGGCTTCTGGTCCGGGGTCAGGCTGCTGATCACTCCGGGGTCCCAGCTGCCCATGAGCTCCATGGCGGCCTTGTGGTTCGCCAGCTGGCCAGCCGAGGATCCGGCGCCCTGCTGGGCGGCGGTGGTGAGGAAGCCGTTCTGGAAGGGGCTGGTCTTCAGGAACGTGGACAGGTCGTCGCCTGCCTTGGTCCAGCACGGGTCGGTGAACTTGAGCGACTTGGCCGTGCTCGCCATGGTGGCCTGGCTGCACTCGCGCAGGGCGAAGTTGTAGTACCAGTGCGCGGCCGGCCAGGCGTCCTTGGCGCCGACCGCGATCGGCGCGACCTTGATCGCCTTCAGCTTCGCGACGTCGGCTCCGAGCTCGTCCATCGTCGTCGGCGTCCCGGTGATGCCGGCCTGCTGGAAGAGGGTCTTGCTGTAGTAGATGCCCTCGGGCTGCGTGTCGAACGGCAGTGCGTAGACCTTGCCGTCGACCGTCACGCTGCTCAGGGCCGACGCACCGACGTTCGCCTGGTCCGTGGCGGTGAGGTTCAGCGCCTGGAGCTGGCCGGCGTTGATCTCGGCCTGCATCTTCCCGCCGCCGCGCTGCAGGAACACGTCCGGCGCGGAGTTAGCGTTGAGCGCGGTCTGCAGCTTGCCGTCCAGGTTCTCGTTCTGGATCGTCTGATACTGGATCGTGACGTTGGGGTGCAGCGTCTGGAACTGCTTGGCGGCGTTCTTGAAGAAGTTCAGGCCGTCCGGGCCGTTGGTCGCGTTCTCCCAGAACGTCACCGTGACCTTGCCACCGGACGAACCGCCGCTGGCGGCGCCGCTGCTGCCGGCGCAGCCGGCGGCGGCCAGCGCCATGCCCAAGCCGATCGCGACAGCTGTCGCGCCGTGTGTTTTCCTCGTCATCGTGGAAACTCCCTGACCTGTCAACAATGTCACACCCGGATCCCCGGGGCACGGGGGATGGCGATGAGTTTGCGCGTGCGTTTCGGGTCTTGTCAATCGTTGTCGATAACGATTTCGATGGCTAAGGTGGCGGCGTGCAGCAGCCCAGAACCCGAGTCACCATCCGCGACGTCGCCGAGCAGGCCGGCGTCTCGGTCGCCACCGTCTCCAAGGTGATCAACCAGCGCTACGGCGTGGCGGTAGCAACCACGGCCCGCGTTCAGGCCGTCATCAGCGAGCTCGGGTACGAGGCGAGCCTGGTCGCGCAGAGTCTGCGCAACCACCGCACCAACGTCATCGGCATTCTGGTCGCCGACCTGGAGCCCTTCAGCACCGAATTGCTCAAGGGAGCGGCGGACGCGATCCGCGGCAGCGGCTTCGAGCTGGTCGTGTACAGCGCGGGTGGACGCACCGGCGACATGGTGGGCTGGGAGCGACGTTACCTCTCACGGCTCATCGGCACACTGGTGGACGGCGCGGTACTGGTGACTCCCACGATCGTGGACGTGCAGTACGGCGCGCCCGTCGTCGCGGTCGATCCGCACACCGGCTCCTCGGGCTTCCCGACGGTGGACGCGGACAGCCTGCGCGGCGCGCGGCTGGCGACCGAATATCTGCTGAGCCTCGGGCACCGGCGGATCGCGCTGCTGGCCGGCCGTGCGGACCTCCAGTCCGCGACGCTGCGCGAGCAGGGCTATCGCGAGGCGCTGGCGGCGGCCGGCGTGCCCTTCGCCGACTCGCTGGTGCGTGTCGGCGGGTACGACGCGGATCTGTCGGCGATCGCGGCGCGCGAGTTGCTGAGCGGTGCGCAGCGCCCGACCGCGGTATTCGCCGCCAACGATGTCACGGCGATCGCGACGATCGAGGTCGCGCTGGCCCTCGGGCTGCGGGTGCCCGAGGACGTGTCCGTGGTCGGCTTCGACAACATCCCGGAGTCGGCGCTGTGCACCCCGACGCTGACCACCGTCAACCAGCCCATCCGCACGATGGGCGAGCGCGCGGTGGAGCTGCTGATCAAGTTGATCCGCGAGCAGCCCGTGGAGCGCACGCACCTCACACTGGCCACGGAGCTGGTCGTGCGCGGGTCGACCGCCCTGGCGCGGCGCGCACTGACCTCGATCGGCTGACACGAGCGCGCCAGCGCGTCTCGGGGCCGGGGCGCCGGGCAGCGCCGCCGTCCCGAATCCCCCTTCGCATCACCGCTGACCAGCGGCGCCGCGCCGCACTGTTCGCGGGTGCCCGACTGCCCGGGCGCCCGGCTCCACCCCATACGGGAAGCCACGCCTCCCGATTAAGGACATCCGCACATGCCGATCGAACACACCACCTCCGCCGAGTTGTGGCGCGACTCGGGCGCTGCGCCCGCCGGCCGGGTCAAGGACCTCATATCGCGCATGTCGGTGCGGGAGAAGGTCGCGCAGTTATACGGGGTCTGGGTGGGCGCCGACGCCACGTCGGGACAGGTCGCGCCGTTCCAGCACTCCTCGGAACTGCCTGCCGCCGACTGGTCCGACGTGTTGCGCGACGGCGTCGGGCAGCTCACCCGCCCGTTCGGCACCGCGCCGGTGGACCCGGTGGCCGGAGCGCGCGCGGTGGCCAACAGCCAGCGGGAGCTTTCCGCGTCGGGCCAGGGGATCCCGGCGCTGGTGCACGAGGAGTGCTTGACCGGTCTCGGGGCCTGGCAGGCCACGATCTACCCGTCGCCGCTGTGCTGGGGCGCGAGCTTCGACCCGGAGCTCGTGCGCCAGGTCGGCGAGCGGATCGGCACGACCATGCGGCGGCTGGGCGTGCACCAGGGACTGGCGCCGGTGCTGGACGTCGCGCGGGACCTGCGCTGGGGCCGGGTCGAGGAGACCATCG
>JBOHCW010000448.1:0-3720 GCA_050725375.1 Actinocrinis sp.
GCCTGCACCTGTGCGTCTCCGACATCGACGTCGCCCGGGCGGAACTCGTCGGCCGGGGCGTGGACGCCAGCGACTTCTTCCATTTCGGGGCTGAGGGCCAGCTGCCGGGTCCCGACCCAGAGCGCCAGAGCTACAACACGTTCCTCTCCTTCAACGATCCCGATGGCAACACCTGGCTGGTCCAGGAAGTCAAGCGCGAGGCTGCCGGCTCATGACCGACGAGGTGACCGCCGCGATCTCGGGTGATGAGCCCGCGTTCGCGGCGCTCGCCGAGCGCCACCGGCGCGAGCTGCATGTCCACTGCTACCGGATGCTCGCCTCGTACGACGAGGCCGAGGACGCCGTGCAGGAGACGCTGCTGAACGCGTGGAAGGCGCGTGACGGGTTCGACGGCAGCCTGCTGTTTCGCGCGTGGCTGTACCGGATCGCGACGAACGTGTGCCTGGACCAGTTGCGCCGCAGCGCGCGGCGGCTGGCCAAGCTGGCCTCGTTCGCCGAGGTGCCGTGGCTGCAGCCGTATCCGGACCGGCTGCTCGACCAGGCCGCGCCGGTGGATCTGCAGCCTGACGCGGTGGCCGTGGACCGGGAGACGATCGAGTTGGCGTTCCTGGCCGCGATGCAGCTGCTGCCGCCCCGGCAGCGGGCCGTGTTCATCGTGCGCGACGTGCTGGGCTGGCCGGCGGACCAGAGCGCCGGCCTGCTCGGCACGAGCGTGGCCGCCGCGAACAGCGCGTTGCAGCGCGCCCGCGCCACCATGCAGCAGAACCTGGGCGCGCGGCGCGGCGAGTGGTCCGCGCCGCCGCTCGGTGCGCAGGACCGGCGGCTGCTGGAGCGGTTCATCGACGCGCACGAACGCGGCGACGCGGTCGCCGCCGTGGCGCTCGCGGCGCAGGACATCCGGATCACCATGCCGCCGTACCCGATGCTGTTCGACGGCGTCGAGGCGATGATGACGCTGATGGACCGCGCGTTCGGCAGCGGCCAGGAGGGCGACTGGCGGCTGCTGGCGACCGCGGCGAACCGCCAGCCGGCCGCGGCCAGCTACCTGCGCCGGTGGGGCGACACGCGCTTCCGCGCGTTCAAGCTGGACGTGCTGCGTCCGCGCGGCGAGGTGATCGCGGAGATCACCACGTTCGGCCCCGCGCTGTTCCCGGCCTTCGGCCTGCCCGAGGTGCTGGACGAGCCAGTGTCCTGATCGGCGCTGATCGGCCTTGATCAGCCCTGATCGGCCACGCGCGGCCGGGTCCCCGAAAGGGGCCGACCCGGCCGCGCGATATCGTGTTCTGATTTCCCGCGCCGGATTCTCTTGCGGGGCGCCGAATTCGGCACCTCACGCCGTCGGCCGGCTTTCCCGTTCACACCGCTCGGGCCGCGGCGTGATAGTCCGTTATTCTCCCGTTCACCGTTCTCCGGTGATTACCGGCGGCTAAGGGCGCTCGCCGCAAAGCCCGCCGCCGGATCAATCGGCGGTGAACGTCGAATGCGTCCACTCGAAGACCCGCAGCTCCCGGCCGCCGATCCGCACCGTCTCGGCCAGCGGCCGGAAGTGCTCGTGCCGGTTGCCCATGAACAGCCTCAGATCCTCGTCGATCCCGTCCTCGCCGACCCGGTACTCGCGCGACCCGTCGATCAGCAGGCTGGTGGGGATGCCGCTCAGGAACGCGTCGGGCACCGCGGTGGCGTCCTCGGCCGCGATGATCGTGTCCATTCGCCTCGACTCCTCGTCCACTCTCGCGTCAAGCGCGACACCGGCCGCGTGAACCGCCCGGACGCCGTGTGGAGGGGAGGCCACGGCTCCGGGCGGTTCGCCGCTCGCGCGGTGTTTCAGCGCACTCACACCGTGCCACCGCGGGCTAAAGCCCGCCTTGGCGAGCGAGGACATCTCGCCGGGCAAGCGCTTTGCCCCCTCTTTAGCCCCGGACAGCACGGTTCTTTAAGTGTCACCTGCACCACTACACAACCGGGGTCTCAGGGGGATCCATATGCCATCACCGACGCTGACCGCGGCGTCGCCGGGCGAATTCCGCGCGCCCGCAGCCGAGCAGTCCGCGCCCATCAGTGCACTGACGTACGACAGCACCGTGTCCCGCGCGATGGTGCACCGGCGCGCCGTCGCCGAGGTCTTCGTGACGGACGCGGCGCCCGAGCCGGACGGCCGGTACGCCGTGGCCGCCCAGTTCCCGCGCGGCCACTCCTTCTTCAACGACGGGCCGGGCGGCTACCACGACCTGATGATGGTCGCCGAGGCGGTCCGGCAGGCCGGCGTGTACATCGCGCACGCCTACTTCGGGCTGCCGGCCGACCGCCCGTTCATCTTCGGCCGGCTCGACCTGGCCGCCGACGGACTGGCCGCCGTGCTGGCCGGGCCGCGGCCTAGCCAGGCGCGCATCCTGGCCGATCCGGTCCCGACCGGACCGCAGGGGCGCGCGATGCGCGGCCTCGACTTCACCGGCACCGTGCAGATCGACGACGCCGCCGACACGATCGGCGGAGGCGCCTCGCTGCTGTTCATGTCGCCGCGCGGCTACCAGGCCTTCCGCGAGCGCGCCCGGCAGGGGGCGCTGGCCGGCGGCGAGCAGTCGACGCCGCCCGAGCGGCTGCGCGCGGCCGTCTCGCCCTGCCCGCCGGCGCTGGTCGGGCGCACCAACGAGGCCAACGTCGTGGTCGGCAACCTGGTCGCGCGCGACGAGCGGACGGTCAGCACGGCGGTGCTGGTCGACGTGAACCATCCGGTGCTGTTCGACCACCCGCTCGACCACGTGCCCGGCATGCTGCTGCTCGAGGCGGCCCGCCAGGGCGCCGTCGTCGCCGCGTCCCGGCTGGCCGGGCTCGCGCCGGCCAAGGCGGTGGTCACCGCGTGCCGCGCCAGCTTCACCACGTTCACCGAACTGGACCTGGCGCTCTCGCTCACCGTCCGGATCGAGTCGCCGACCGCTGCCGCCCCCGCCGCCGCGGGATCGCAGGGCTCGCCGTTACTGGCCCGTGCCGAGTTCGTCCAGGCCGGAAAGCCGGTCGCCAAGGTCGAGGTGGAGGTGACCCGATGCCCGTGAACCCGGGGTCTCTGAACCCGAACTTCCACGGCTCACGCCGTTACGCCGCAGTGGTCTGCGATTACGGCGGCGTGCTGACCAATCCGCTGCTGGAGACGTACGGCTCGTTCGCCGACCGCTTCGGCCTGACGCTGGGCCGGCTGGGCCAGGCCCTGGTCGACGCGACCGAGCGCTACGGCGTCGGCCCGATGGCCGCGCTGGAGGTGGGCGCGATCACCGAGGCGCAGTTCCTCGGCCGGATCGCCGCCGAGCTCGGCCAGGACGCCCCCGACCTGGCGCCCGACGCGTTCCGCGCCGCCTGGTTCGCCGGGCGCACCGGTAACGCCGGCCTGGTCGCCTTCCTGCGCCGGCTGCGGCAGCGCGGCTATCAGCTGGCGATGCTGACGAACAACGTCGCCGAGTGGCGGGCGAACTGGCGCGCCACCATTCCGGTCGACGAGCTGTTCGGCCTGGTCGTGGACTCCAGCGAGGAGCGGGTGCGCAAGCCGGACCGGGAGATCTACGCCCGGCTGCTCGACCGGCTCGACCTGCCGCCGCACTGGGTGCTCTTCCTCGACGACCTGCAGGAGAACTGCGACGCGGCGGCCGAGCTGGGCATGACGGCGATCCGCTTCCAGGACAACGCGCAAGCGGTCCGCGACGTAGCCGTCGAGATCGGCGAGCTTGACCT
>JBOHCW010000449.1:0-9575 GCA_050725375.1 Actinocrinis sp.
AACTCCGACCGATCACGATCGCGCGTCACTGGAGTCTGCACGCGGAGGGATCGGTCCTCGTCGAGTATGGCAACACCCGCGTGTTGTGCACCGCGAGCGTCACCGAAGGCGTGCCGCGCTGGCGCAAGGGCTCCGGCCTCGGCTGGGTGACCGCCGAGTACGCGATGCTGCCGCGCTCGACGCACGAGCGCTCGGACCGCGAGTCGGTCAAGGGCCGCATCGGCGGGCGCACGCACGAGATCTCCCGCCTGGTCGGCCGGGCGATCCGGGCCGTGGTCGACTACAAGGCGCTCGGCGAGAACACGATCGTGCTGGACTGCGACGTGCTCCAGGCCGACGGCGGCACCCGCACCGCGGCCATCACCGGCGCGTACGTGGCGCTCGCGGACGCGGTGACCTGGCTGCGCGAGCACGGCGCGCTGCGCGGCAACAAGGACCCGCTGTCCAGCTCGGTGGCGGCCGTCTCCGTCGGCATCATCGGCGGCGTGCCCATGCTCGACCTCTGCTACGAGGAGGACGTGAAGGCCGAGACCGACATGAACGTCGTGTGCACCGGCGACGGCCGCTTCGTCGAGGTGCAGGGCACCGCCGAGGGCGCCCCGTTCGACCGCGGCGAGCTGAACGCGCTGCTTGACCTCGCGGTGGCCGGCTGCGCGGATCTGACGGCCATGCAGAACAAGGCGCTGGGCCGGTGAGCGAGGCCGCCGCGACGGCGTCTGACACGCAGTCAGGCGCCGCGCCGAAGGTCGTGCTCGCGACGCGTAACGCACACAAGGTCTCGGAGTTGCGCGCGATCCTGGCGTCAACCGGTGTAGCGGTCGAGCTGGTCGGCGTGAGCGAGTTCCCCGACCTGCCCGACGTGCCCGAGACCGGCGTGACCTTCGCCGAGAACGCGCTGCTGAAGGCCGCCGAGACCGCGCGCCGCACCGGTCTGCCGTCCATCGCGGACGACTCGGGCCTGTGCGTGGACGTGCTCGGCGGCGCGCCCGGCATCTTCTCGGCGCGGTGGGCCGGCAAACACGGCGACGACCCGGCGAACCTGGACCTGTTGCTCGCCCAGATCGCGGACATCGCCGACGAGCACCGCCGGGCGCACTTCGCGTGCGCCGCCGCGCTGGCGCTGCCCGACGGCACCGAGGTCGTGCGCGAGGGCCGCATCGACGGCGTGCTGCTGCACGCGCGGCGCGGCGCCAACGGCTTCGGCTACGACCCGATCTTCCGGCCGGACGGATTCGAGCTGACCACGGCCGAGATGCCCGCGCAGGAGAAGAACCAGATCTCGCACCGCACCCGTGCCTTCCAAGCACTGTCCCGGGACCTGGCCACGCTGCTCTGACGGCCTGAACCGCGCACGCCGCGTTACGCGGGATCGCCGGCCGTTCACGCCACGCCGGTCACGATTTCATAACTGGTATAGACCGCCCCGGCTTCTGGTCTAGACCAGACCGAACCGCGAGGCCTACGGTGACCGCACTCCGGAAGTTTTTCGGCGCTCCATCCCTCCCCGGTCCGGCACCAAGATCCCTCGGTGAAAGGCGGTTCCCCATGAAGCGACGTCTCGCGGCGGCGGCGGTTCTAGGCCTGAGCGTCTCGCTCGCTCTGGCTGCCTGCAGCAGTTCGTCCAGCAAGCCCTCCTCGTCCTCGGGCGGCGGCTCGTCCTCCGGCGCGGCCACCATCAAGCTGGTCGCCGCCGACTACGGCTCCGGCGCCTCGGACACCTCGCAGACCTACTGGCAGGGCGTGGCCGACGCGTTCCACAAGGCGAACCCGAACATCACCGTCCAGGTGCAGACCATCGACTGGAACGACCTGAGCTCCAAGGTCCAGACGATGATCCAGAACAAGCAGTACCCGGACGTGCTGGAGGGCCTGACCTACGCCCAGTACGTGCAGGACGGCATCGCGTACAAGGCGTCGGACGTGCTCGACGCGGCGACGCTGGCGAACATCAACCCGATCTTCGCCAAGGCCGGCCAGGTCAACGGCACCGAGTACGGCATCCCGTGGACCACCTCCTCGCGCGCGTTCTTCTACAACAAGAAGCTGTTCGCCCAGGCCGGCATCACCACCGCCCCGACCACCTGGGACCAGCTCAAGGCCGATGCCCTGCTGATCCAGCAGAAGACCGGCAAGATCGGCTTCGGCCTGCCGCTGGGCTCCGAGGAGGCGCAGGCCGAGTCGCTGCTGTGGTTCCTGGGCAACGGCGGCGGTCTGACCGACGCGAGCGGCAAGTACGACCTCAACTCGGCGCAGAACATCGCCACCTACACCTACCTCAAGGGCCTGGTGCAAGCCGGAGCGACCGAGCCGAACCCGGCCACCAAGAACCGCACCGACCTGTGGCAGCAGTTCGCGCAGGGCAACATCGGCATGATCAACGGCTCGCCGGCGCTCATCCCGATCATCCAGAAGGCCGGCCTGCTGAAGGACACCGACTACGGCGTGGTCGCCGTCCCGGGCAAGAGCGCCCCGCTGACCTCGACCGTCGGCGTCGCGGACTACGTGGTCGCGCTGAACAACAACAACCACCAGGCCGCGATCAAGGCGTTCCTGGACTACGCGTACAGCGACGCGAACCAGCTGAAGTTCGACAACGAGTACGACCTGCTGCCGGCCACCTCCTCGGCGACCACCAGCATGGCCTCGAACAAGCAGTTCACCGGCTTCGTGCAGAACCTGAACACCGCCACGCTGTACCCGAGCTCGCTGGCCAACTGGAGCACGGTGCTCACGGCCATCCAGAAGCAGATCGGCACCGCGGTGACCGGCGACCCGAAGACGGTCCTGGGCCAGCTCCAGCAGACCGCCACCGCCGGCCAGTAGCAATCCCGACGGCGGGCGCCGCACTCGCCCGCCTACAGGCCGCGCCGGACGCACCCGACCCGCACAATTCGGGGCGTCCGGCGCGGCGGCACGAGAGAGCCCAGCCCCGGCGGAGAGACCTATGCAGACCCATCCCCCCAGCAGTCCCCTACGACGGCTCGGCCGGGCCGCCGCCCCGATCGGCTGGGTCGGCCCCGCGGTCGCGCTGATCGGCTTCGCGGTGATCTGGCCGGTCTACGAGATGTTCCGCATCTCCTTCCAGCACTACAGCCCGGACGGCTTCCTGATCGGCTCCGCGGGCTGGCGCAACTACACCAAGCTGTTCCAGGACCCGAACTTCGGCCCGATCATGATGCGCAGCCTGGTCTGGGTGGTCGCGGTCGTGGTGCTGACCATGGTGATCTCGCTCGCCGTGGCGCAGCTGTTCAACCAGCGCTTCCCGGGCCGCAAGATCGCCCGCTGGGCCCTGATCGCGCCGTGGGCCGCGTCCGTGATGATGACCGCGATCATCTTCCGCTGGATGCTGGACCCGAACACCGGCGTGATCAACCTGCTGCTCAAACAGGTCGGCCTGGTCTCGAAGCTGGGCACCCGGCAGACCGACTGGCTCGGCCGGCCCGACGCCGCGCTCGCCTGGATGATCGCGGTGGCCGTGTTCGTCTCGATCCCGTTCGCCACCTACACGATCCTGGCCGGGCTGCAGACGATCCCCGGCGAGGTGTACGAGGCCGCGAAGATCGACGGCGCCTCGTCCGTGCGCACGTACATCGCGATCACGCTGCCCCTGCTGCGCCCGGCGATCCTGGTCGCCACGCTGATCAACGTGATGAACGTGTTCAACTCGTTCCCGATCATCTGGGAGATGACCCGCGGCGGCCCGGGTTACGAGACGAACACCTCGACGGTCTACATGTACAACCTCAAGCAGAACTTCATCGGCGAGTCCGCCTCGATGTCCGTGGTGAACTTCGGTGTGATCATCCTGATCGTGCTGGTGTTCCTGCGGGTGAGCAACTGGAAGAGGGAGGTGGCCTGAGCATGGCCGCGACCACCGCAACGGCCGCCGTCGGCGCCGGAGCCGGAGCCGGGCGCGACGCCGCGGGCCGGCGCCCGGGCCGGTCCCTGCCCAAGATGCGCACCGCGATCATCGCGTTCATCGCGTATGTCGTGGCCCTGATCTTCATCCTGCCCTACGTGGAGATGACGCTCACGGCGCTGCGTCCGCCGAAGGAACTGCTGGACGCGAACTTCCTGCCGCGCCACTACGCGTGGTCCAACTTCACCTCGCTCTGGTCCACCAGCCTCGGCGCGAACCTGAGGGTGTCGCTGGAGGTGGCCGGCGGCGCGACCGCGCTGGTGCTGCTGGTCGCCATTCCGGCGGCGTACTACACGGCCCGGCGCAAGTTCCGCGGCCGCACCGTGTTCCTGCTGCTGGTCCTGGTCACCCAGATGTTCCAGCCCACCGCCCTGGTGGTCGGCATCTACGGCCAGTTCAACCAGCTGAACATGATCGACAACCCGCTGGCCCTGATCCTGGTCAACGCCGGCTTCAACATGGCCTTCGCCATCTGGATCCTCAACGCCTACTTCGGCGCGATCCCGAAGGAGTTGGAAGAGGCCGCCCTCGTGGACGGCTGCACCCGCCTCGGCGCGATGTTCCGGGTGATCATCCCGCTCGCCCTGCCCGGCATCGTCACGGCCCTGATCTTCACCTTCATCGCCGCCTGGAACGAGTTCATCGTCGCCCTGACTCTGACCTCGACCCCGACCAACCAGCCGCTGACGGTGGGCCTGAACAACTTCATCGGCGCCTACTCGGTCGACTGGCAGCACCTGTTCGCAGGGTCCGTCATCGCCACGATCCCGGTCATCGTCCTGTTCGCCCTGATCGAGCGAAAAGTCGTCTCAGGCCTGACCGCCGGCTCAGTGAAGTAATGCGCTGACAGAACTTGCTCGCGATGCACAGCGAGCACATCGCACCACCCGAGGCCCGGCGGATACGATCCCGCCGGGCCTCAGTCGTCGTTCTGGACCATCACCGCGACGGGCGAATGGCTCCAGTCGCTGAGAAGCGCCCGACGAGGCAGCAGCGAGCCAACAAAAAAACGACGGCCCCTCGCGGGGCCGTCAGGCCGATCCGAGGACCGGCGGGGTTAGTTCAAGGATATCTCACGACCGGCGCTTCCCGACAACAACTGAGGGGGACCGATGGCCAGCGTCATCAACTCGCTCCTGCCGGACGAAGTCGTCGACAGTGTGAGCGGAAGCGTGCTGCGCCGGCCGGACAAGTGGCGTTGACAGGTCCGTCATCGCCACGATCCCGGTCGTCGTCCTGTTCGCCCTGATCGAGCGAAAAGTCGTCTCAGGCCTGACCGCCGGCTCAGTGAAGTAGCCGCGAGCGAGGTAGAACCCGGCTGAAAACGCTGTAACGAACCCTGGGCGGAACCCCAAGCAGAACCCTGAAGTCCGGCGCCGAACGGCCGCGCGTCCTCAGGCTCCACAGGGAGCGGGCGCGCGGCCGCTCTGCCTCGCCGGACCAACCGGATCAACACGGTGGCGGCGAACAGGGCCGGGCCCGCGCCGGCCAGCGCGAGAAGAGCCGGGAAGTACACGGCTGTCTTCTCGATGACGACGACGACGAAGTAGGCCACGTCCGCCAGCGCGAGCCAGCCGATGAAGAACCCGATCCTGCGGTCGCGCCACCACCAGGCCAGCTCAAGCCAGGATACGAACAAAAAAGGCAGAAGTGCGATGGCAAGCAACTGAAGGTGGAAGTAGACCACCACATCGGGGTTGTCGGCGGTCCGGCTCGACCCGCCGCCGTCCGACACGTCGGTGTAAAGACCATGCCACTCGGTCACAATGACCTGATTGTCGGAAGAAGCGCGCGGCCAGACGCCGCGGCCGTTCTCCATGGTCAGCCGCCGAATATCGAACGGCTGCAGGCCGGGCTGCTGATACTGCTCGCCGCCCTCCAGATTCAACAGGTCGATCCAGTACGTTTTGTTCTTGCCGCCTGTGATTCCCGCCGCCATGACCGTGGTCGGAATCGAGACGATCTGGTCCGACTGGCAGAGGGTCGTGGTGCCGTCGCAGCGCACGGTGACCGAGTCGAAGTCCCGGGCCACGAAGAACGCCGACGTCCATGTGTACGCCGCCGCGATGGTAAGCCCGACCGGGGTCAGCATGGCCACCGCCACAAGCCAGGTACTGAGCCGCCTGGCCGCCCGAATCCTCACAGCCCACTCCCCCGAAGCGGCGTCCTCAGGGTGCTGCGGACACCACCCCAACGTCCCGAGTCCAACGAACAACGGTATCACAGATACCTGACATCAGCCCGCGAAATGGGGCAGAGCGCCGCCGTCGAGGAAAATATCGTCAGCACGCATCCTGATCAGTACCGCACCGTGCTCTCGAGGAGAGGCGGATAGACGCCGGACGACTCGCCGTCCACCGTCGTGCCGGCGAACTGGAGCATCGCGCGCAGCGCGCCGTGCATCGGGGCCGGGTAGTCCAGGGCCGGGGCGGAGACCTCGTCCAGTGCGCGGATCTGAGCCCCGGTCAGGTTCACGTCCAGGGCGGCGAGGTTGCTCTCCAGGTGATCGAGCCGCCGCGCGCCGATGATCGGAACGACAGTGCCCTGACGCGCGCGCAACCAGGCCAGCGCCACGGCGGCCGAGGTCGTGCCCAACTCGTCGGCCGCCTCGGCGACGGTTTCGATGACCGTGTACTCGTCTTCGGTCGGTCCGCCGACATACGTCGTCCGGACCGAGTCGGTGACCTGCTCGCCACGGCGGTACTTGCCGGACAGGAAGCCGTTCCTCAGCGGGCTCCACGGCACCAGCGCGATGCCCTGGTCACGCGCGAACGGCGCGACCTCGCCCTCGACAGTGCGTGCGAGCAGCGAGTACTCGACCTGAAGCGCGACCAGCGGCGTCCAGCCCTTGAGCACGGCCATGGTGTGCGCCTGCGCGGTGAGCCACGCGGGCGTGTTGGAGAAGCCGATGTAGCGGATCTTGCCGGCGCGCACCAGGTCGTCCAGCGTCCGCATCGTCTCCTCGATCGGGGTGTTGCGGTCCCAGTTGTGCAACCAGTACAGGTCGAGGTAGTCCGTCTGCAGCCGGCGCAGCGTCTCGTCCAGCTGGCTGACGATCGAGCCGCGGCCGGCGCCGCCGCCGTTCGGGTCGCCGGGGAACAGGTTGAAGAAGAACTTCGAGGCCAGCACGACGTGCTGACGCCGCCCGGGCCGCGCGGCGAAGTAGTCGCCGAGGATCCGTTCGGAGTGGGTGTTGGTGTAGAAGTTGGCGGTGTCGACGAAGTTGCCGCCCCGGTCGAGGTAGGCGGTCAGGATCTTCTCGGACTCCTCGACGCTGCTTCCGGCGCCGCCGGCGTCCTCGCCGAAGGTCATCGCGCCGAGGGCGAACGGGCTGACCCGCAATCCCGAGCGGCCGAGCGTGATGTAGTGGTCGAGCGGCATGAGTGTGCTCCCGTAGTCGTGATGTGTCGTGTCTGTCGTGACCGGTCCTCGAACCGAACCGTCCCTTTCATCGAACCGGCGGCGGCGTCACGTCGGTAGACCGATCCGCGCGATCTCTTGCACGATCCTGCCGAGTTCGCCTCGATCAGGTTGCGACGGTGCACGCGTGGATGGTTCCGTGGACACATGCGCACCAGCACAGACCTGCTCGACGAAATCTGCGGCCTCATCGCGTCCCATGCACAACCCGACCACCGCACGCCGATCGACGGCCTGCTGGTGTCGAGGGTGGAGACCACGCCGCCGGACTACTCGCTGACCGAGCCGCTGCTGGTTGTCATGGCTCAGGGCGGCAAGCGCCTGATGCTCGGCGACCGGACGTACGAGTACCGCGCCGGGCAGCTCCTCCTGGTGACCACCGACCTGCCGGTGACAGGGCACTACATCGACGTCAGCCCGCAGAATCCGTCGCTGGCCATGGGACTGGCGTTGCGACCGTCCGCTATCGCGCCGCTCTTACTTCAGACCGCTGCCACTCGCCGAACGCGCGCGGCAGCAGACGCGTCCGCCACCGCGGCCATCGCGACCGGCACCGCCGATATCGACCTGCTCGACGCCGTCGCCCGCCTGCTGCGCCTGCTCGACCACCCCGCCGACGCGCCCGTCCTCGCGCCGATGGCCGAGCGCGAAATCCTCTGGCAGCTGCTCACCGGCCCGCACGGCGCCACACTGCGGCAGATCGGCCTGGCCGACAGCGGTTTGACCCACGTCAGCCCGGCGATCCGGTGGATCCGCGACAACTACGCCGAACCGATGCGCATCGACGAACTGGCCCGGCTGACCGGGATGAGCCCGTCCGCCTTTCACCGCAACTTCCGCGCCGTCACGACGCTGAGCCCGTTGCGGTTCCAGAAGCACATCCGGCTCCAGGAAGCCCGCACGCTGCTGCTCGCCCATCCCGGCGACGTCGCAGGCGTCGGCCATGTGGTCGGCTACGACAGCCCGTCCCAGTTCAACCGCGAGTACCGCCGCCTGTTCGGCGCCCCGCCCGGCGAAGACGCCGCCCGCCTGCGCGAAGACGGCGTGCCGGACCCGGCCGGCGCGAACACGCGGCAGCACTTGCCCGCGTGACGATGTCGGCGCGGACGATCTACTCATGCGCGACCGCTTGTTTTCGCGCGATGCGCGAGTGAAATGGACCTGGTGCCGGCGCGTGTGGAGCAGACGGTCAGGATTCGAGAAGCGGGATCGCGGGAGGCTCGCCTAGCGTGGTCGTCAGGACACCGGAACCCCGGTGCGCAACACGACAGGGCATCCCAGCCCAGAACTACAGGAGCCACTACGATGAGCAACTCTTCCACCCTCGGCGTCAAGACGATCCTGCACCCCGTCACCGACCTGGGGAAGGCGAAGGCCGTCTACACCGCGCTGCTCGGCATGGAGCCGACGGCCGACTCCGAGTACTACGTCGGCTACGAGGCCGAGGGCCAGCAGATCGGGCTGGTGCCGAACGGCGCGCAGCAGGGCCTGACCTCCCCGGTGGCGCACTGGCACGTGACCGACATCGAGGCGAAGCTCGCCGAGGTCACCGCCGCGGGCGCGACGGTGAAGCAGCCCCCGCACGAAGTCGGTGCGGGCCGCCTGGTGGCCATGGCCGCCGACGCCGACGGCAACCTCTTCGGCCTGATCCAGGACCGCTGAGCCCGCACCACCGACTGACATCTATACGAGCATCCGCCCGCGCACCGAGCACGGCCGCTGACAGAGGAGCGACGATGAGCAAGCCAGAGAACGCGGATCCCGTCCCCGCCTCACGCGCCCACGACGTGATCCGCGTGCACGGCGCGCGCGAGAACAACCTCAAGGACGTCAGCGTCGAGATCCCGAAGCGCCGGCTGACCGTGTTCACCGGCGTCTCGGGCTCGGGCAAGAGCTCGCTGGTCTTCGACACGATCGCGGCCGAGTCGCAGCGGCTGATCAACGAGACGTACAGCGCGTTCGTACAGGGCTTCATGCCGACGCTGGCCCGCCCCGAGGTCGACGTACTCGAAGGGCTGACCACCGCGATCATCGTGGACCAGCAGCGGATGGGCGCCGACCCGCGCTCCACGGTCGGCACGGCGACCGACGCGAGCGCGATGCTGCGCATCCTGTTCAGCCGGCTCGGAAAGCCGCACATCGGCCCGCCGAACGCGTTCTCCTTCAACGTGCCGACCGTCCGGGCCAGCGGCGCGATCACGGTCGAGCGGGCCGGCGCCAAGGCCGAGAAGGTGAC
>JBOHCW010000450.1:0-5443 GCA_050725375.1 Actinocrinis sp.
GCACGATCACCGGCGTGCAGTCAGGCCTCTGCCTCGACGTCACCGGAGCCGGCACCGCCAACGGAGCCCTGGCCGAGCTGTGGACATGCAACGGCGGCAGCAACCAGCAATGGACGATGGGATAGACACCGCGAACGTCCGCCGACACCGGTGGAGTCGGCACGGTTTTCAACACACTCTTGGCTTATGCTGCCGTTGCTATGCGCTCCCGCCAGGTGCGACGCGCCTCGATTGCGGCCTGGTAGCCGAGAGCGGAGCGAGCCTGTAGTCAGCACACGAAAAGGGGGCGGCCCGGCGGAAAGTGGAGTTCCGCAGGGCCGCCTGCTTGGGTAGATGGGTCGCTTGACGTGCTCGACTGCTTAGTTGAAGCCGAAGCCGGGGGGGCAGGTCCCGGTCGATGAACAGCCAGGCCGGAATCGAGTCGGCCATCGCCTTGTAGCCGGCCGGGTTCATGTGCAGGTGGTCGCCGACGTCGTAGGCGGGCAGGGTGTTACGCGGGTTGGCCGGGTCGCGCACCGTCTTGTCGAAATCGATCACCGCGTCGAACCCGCGGCTCGTGCGGATCCAGTTGTTCACCGCCTGGCGGGACGCCTCGCGCAGGCCGGCCGGGTCGTCGTATCCGGCGTTGCCGCCGAACGGCGTGATGGTGGCGCCGTACACCTTGATGCCCATCGCGTGGGCCCGGGTGATGATCTGCCGGTAGGCGTCGATCACGCCGGAGGTGACCTGCTGCTGCGCCGCCCCGGTGGCGTCGGCCGTGCCGATGTCGTTGACTCCCTCGAACACCAGCAGCCACTTCACCCCGCTCTGCGCGAGCACGTCGCGGTCCAGGCGGCCGATCGCGTTCGGGCCGAGTCCGTCGTTGAGGATCCGGTTGCCGCCGGCGGCCTGGTTGAGGATCGCCACGTCCGCTGTCGCAGGGTTCGACTGCAGACGGCTGAGCAGTTGGTCCGGCCAGCGGTCGTCGCCGTTGGTCGTCGAGCCGCGGCCGTCGGTGAGCGAGTCGCCGAGCATCACCGCGCCCGCGGTGTCAGGCCGCGACCATGCTTCAACGCCGCTGATGAAGTACCAGTGCGCCACCGAGGCGGCGCCGGGCAGGTCGGCGTCGTCCAGGTGGTTGCCGTCGACCATGTACGTGGTCGTACGCGAGCCCGGGTGCGAGGTGATGTTGTTCGAGGCCTGGCCCTGGGCGAGGTAGAGGTTCACCGTCAGGTTCGACAGCGCCCGCAGCGGAAAGTCGATCGGGTCGGAGACGGCCTGCGAGCCGTTCGGGATGGTGACCGAGCCGTTCCCGTCGAAGGTCAGCTCGCGCACGCTGCCCGGCTGGATCGCGCTGACGCCCGCCGCGCCGCCGGCCGGCAGGGCTATCGACGCCCCGGTGATCGGCAGCGCCGCACCGCCGAAGGCGTTGGAGATGCGCAGCCGGAAGAACTGCCCGCCCACGGAGATGTGCACGGTCTGGCGCAGCGTGGAGTCGGCGAACTCCATGTTGGCCGCCGTGAACGGCGCGGGCGGCAGGTTCGAGGTCTCGGTCAGCTGGGGCATGGACACCCAGGTGTCCACCCAGTGCGCGTTCTCGTGCGCAGAGGGCCCGTCGCCGGACCGTCCCCCGTGTGCCAGGGCCGCGGTTACCGATGTGCCGGCAGCGGCGGCGACCAGCGCGCCGACCGCGAGCAGTTTTCGCATGGTCAGTCTTCGTGCCACGTTGCACTCTCCGTCTGGTTCGGCGAGGCGGCGCGAGCGCGCCGGCCCCGTGCCGCCGGTTGACCCTGAAACGGTTAGCACTCGAACTCGAAATGTGAAAGTACACGCAGCCTGAGCGAGGCCGCCAAAGTCGGCACAAAATCGTCAGGCCCTTGACGTGCTTCCGAGCGAGGCTACCGTGTAGGCAGATCGCAGCGTCCTTCGAAACTTTCGAACTCCGAGGTCACCGACATACCGTTCCGCCGCGCAGCCCTGCGCGGCTTCCGCTACGGAGGCCAGCTTGCACAACCGCGTTCCCGATTCCGCGTCCAGCGCCGGCGCGTCGGCCCCTCGCGGACAGCTCAGCCGGGCCGAGTTCCTCAGGCTTCTCGGCGCCTCGGCGGCCGCGGCCGCCGTCGCGCCCGCGCTCGCCACCGTCGCCCACGCCGACACCGCCGCGACCTCGGCGTCATCGCCGAGTGCGGGCTCCTTCGTCTCGCCGCACGGCGGCTTCGGACGGTTCCCGCTGGTGGCCGGCGGGACCGCCGCGCCGCTGGTGGTCGACTCAGCCGACTATCCGGGCGTTCAACGCGCCCTCGGCGACCTGCAGAATGACATCGCGAGCGTCACCGGGGTACGTCCCCCGCTCGCCTCCGATCAGATCCCGGCGGGTGCCCTGCCGGTGCTGGTCGGCACGCTGGGTCACAGCCCCCTGATCGACGGCCTGGCCGCCGCCGGCAAGCTCGACGTGAGCGGCATCGCGGGACGCTGGGAGACCTCGCTGCAGCAGGTCGTGGAGAACCCGGCGCCGGGCGTCTCACGCGCGCTCGTGCTCGCGGGCAGCGACCAGCGCGGCACCATCTACGCCATATACGAGGTCTCCAAGCAGATCGGCGTCTCGCCCTGGTACTGGTGGGACGACGTCGCGCCGGTGCACCAGGACGAGCTGTTCGTGATGCCCGGTCGGCACAGCCAGGGCACCCCGGCCGTCAAGTACCGCGGCTTCTTCATCAACGACGAGAACCCGAACCTCGGCGGCTGGGGACCGGCCTACTTCGGCCCCGGCCTGGCCGCGGGCCACCCCGGCGGGTTCAACAGCAAGCTGTACGCCAAGGTCTTCGAGCTCATGCTGCGTCTGAAGGCGAACTACCTGTGGCCGGCCGTGTGGGGCCGCGCCTTCGCCGAGGACGACCCGCAGAACCATGCGACCGCCACCGCGTACGGCGTCGTGATCGGCACCTCGCACGAGGCCCCGATGCTGCGCGGCATCGAGGAGTGGAACCGGCACGCGGTGCCCGCCGTGCGCGACAGCAGCGGCAACATCGTCACGCCGGGCCACGACCCGTACGGCGGCACCGGTGAGTGGAGCTTCGTGCACAACTCCGACGCCCTCGAGGCGTACTGGACCGACGGCATCAAGCGGATGGTGGCGCAGAACATCGAGGGCGTGGTCACCCTCGGCATGCGCGGCAACGGCGACACCGCGCTGCCAGACGGCAACGGCATCGCCCTAATGCAGTCCATCGTCTCCGCCGAGCGGCAGATCCTGGCCGATGTCACCGGCAAGGACATCACGACCATCCCGCAGGTGTGGACCCTGTACAAGGAGGTCCTGCGGTACTGGTCCGAGGGCATGACAGCGCCCGACGACGTGACCGTCGTCTTCACCGACGACAACTGGGGCAACATCCGCCGCGTGCCCGACCAGAGCCTGCCACCGCGCACCGGCGGATACGGGCTCTACTACCACTTCGACTACGTGGGCGGCGGCCGCGACTACAAATGGGTGGACACCGCCCTGCTCGCCGACACCTGGGAGCAGTTGCACATGGCCACCCAGTACGGCATCGAGCGCCTCTGGGTCGCGAACGTCGGCGACATGAAGGGCAACGAGCTGCCGCTCCAGTTCTTCCTGGACTACGCCTGGAACCCGGACGCGCTGCGGATGCAGGACATCCCGGACTGGGAGCGCTCGTACGCGGCGCAGAACTTCGGCGCGGCGCGGGCGGCCGCGATCGCGGAGGTGCTGCACACCTACGGCAAGCTGCAGTCGCGCCGCAAGCCCGAACTGCTCAACCGGCACATCTCGGTGGACCCGGCCAAGAACATCTCCACCGACTCCAGCGCCGTCGTCTACGACGACAAGGCGACCCCGTTCAGCCTGACCGACTATCAGGAGCTGGACACCGTCACCGAGCAGTGGCGGGAACTGTCCGAGCGCGCACAGCAGATCGGCGCGCGGCTGCCCTCGGCGCTTCAGGACGCTTACTACGAGCTGGTGCTCTACGAAGTGCAGGCGACGGCGAACCTGTACGCGCTGCGCCGGGCGGAGTTCACCAACACCTCCTACGCCGCGCAGGGCCGCGCGCTGACCAATGACCTGGCAGACACCGCCGAGGCCAGGTTCAACGACGACCTTGCGCTGTCGAACAAGTTCAACTCCGAGATCGCCGGCGGCAAGTGGAACCTGTTCCAGATCCAGCCGCACATCGACTACGGCGATGTGGCGCGCTACGGGCCGAACGCGCCGTGGCAGGAGCCCGAGCTGAACAACTGGGCCATCCCGGACGTCATCTTCCCGGCGGTGCAGCGCATCACGCTGCCGTCCGGGGCGCAGATGGGCGTCGCGGTGGACGGCTCGGACTCCTGGTGGCCAGGGCAGGCGGGCCAGGGCGCGGCGACGCTGCCGCAGTTCAGCCCGTTCCAGACGCAGCCGGCGCAGTTCATCGACGTGTTCAATCGCGGGTCCGCGTCGTTCCGGTTCCGCATCGACACCGGTGTGCGGTGGCTGTCGGCGCAGCCGAGCGCCGGCAACGTGGACAAGCAGACGCGCGCCAGGCTCAGCGTGGACTGGCGCCGGGCGCCCACGGGCACCACAGCGGTCCCGATCACGATCACCGGCTCCGAGGGCACGACGGTGACCGTCAACGCGACCGTCGTCAACCCCGGCCGCGGCCTGGTCGGCGGTGACGGATTCGTCGAGGCCAACGGCGTCGTCGCGATGGAGGCGGACCACTACACCCACGCGGTCGGCACCGGCCGGATCTCGTGGGTGCGCATCGCCGACATCGGCCGGACCGGCTCCGGCATGGAGGCCTTCCCGGTGACCTCGCCGCCCCAGACGGCCGGTGGCTCCGGGCCGCGTCTGGAATACGCGGTGAACCTGTTCACCACCGGGCCGGTCACCGTGTGGGCGTACCTGTCGCCGCGCAACGACGCGCTGCGTGGCACCGGTCTGCAGTACGCGATCTCCTTCGACGGCGACGCGCCGCAGACGGTGAACACGATGACGGCCACCGGTTTCAGCGACGCCACGATGAACCGCCAGTGGGAGCGCAACACCTCCGAGAACGTCAACCTGACCAGCACGCAGCACACGATCGGCCAGGCCGGTAGGCACGTGCTGAAGTTCTGGATGGTCGACCCGACCGTGGTGCTGCAGAAGCTGGTCGTCGACACCGGCGGCATGCGCCCGAGCTACTTCGGCCCGCCGGAGAGCTTTCGGCTTTCCTGATGATGTGACAAGCGCGAACGAAGCGGCCGACCGACGATCGCCGGTCGGCCGCTTCGTCATTGCGCGGCTGCCCGCGACCAACTCGCCGAATGCAATCTCAAACTCACCCGCTACAGGGCCCTGCTGGACGAAGATACAGACCCGGCGATCGTCGCCAACTGGATCCGCGAAGTCGAAACGGAGCGCCTCGCCATCCAAGCACGGCTGCACACCGCCACCCGCCGCACAGCGAAGACGGCCGACAAG
>JBOHCW010000451.1:0-4572 GCA_050725375.1 Actinocrinis sp.
GTCTTGACGACGCGCATCTCCATCGAGAGCGCATCATAGAGCGCCAGACGCCCGGCGAGCGGCTCGCCGAGTTCGAGGATCAGCTTGAGCACCTCTGTCGCCTGAATCGTCCCGATCGTGCCGCAGAGTGCGCCCAGCACACCCGCCTCGGCGCACGACGGCACCATGCCCGGCGGCGGCGGCTCGGGGTAGAGGCAGCGGTAACACGGGCCGTGCTCGGCCCAGAACACCGAGGCCTGGCCGTCGAAGCGGTAGATGGAGCCCCACACGTACGGCTTGCCGAGCAGCACGCACGCGTCGTTGACCAGGTAGCGGGTGGCGAAGTTGTCGGTGCCGTCGACGATCAGGTCGTACTGCGCGAAGATCTCCATCACGTTCTCGGAGTCCAGCCGCTCTTCGTGCAGGACCACGTTCACGTACGGGTTGATCTCACGCACCGAGTCGCGCGCCGACTCGCCCTTCGACCGGCCGATGTCCGACTGCCCGTGGATGATCTGGCGCTGCAGGTTGGACTCGTCGACAGTGTCGAACTCGACGACGCCGAGAGTGCCCACGCCGGCCGCGGCCAGGTACATCAGCGCGGGAGAGCCGAGGCCGCCGGCGCCGACACAGAGCACCTTGGAATTCTTGAGGCGCTTCTGGCCGTCCATGGCGACGTCCGGGATGATCAGGTGCCGCGAGTAGCGGCGCACCTCGTCGACAGTAAGCTCCGCGGCCGGCTCGACCAGCGGAGGCAGCTTCACAGGCGCTGCGGACACAGCCGTCCCCTCTGCTTGTTTGGAGTATTCGCTCTAGGCAACCGTGCCACCCCCGACCTCATTCCCGTAAAGCAGGACCGAGGCGTGAGATCGGCGTAAAGTCGACCATAGGGTGCGGTAACTCACCGGACGAGCACCGGACGAGGGGTCTCAGTTATGGCCGACGACCAGTTCTCCGACGACTTCGAGGTCGCCGAGGCCGACGCCGCCGAGCAGGCGCGGCCGGCCGGGGGCGAGGACGGCGACGCCCCCCGGGGCGCGGCCGACGAGGCCGACGTGCTGCTGGAGGCGGATCCGGCCGACGCCGCCGAGCAGGCGGTGTCGGTACCCGTAGACGACGACGAGTACCGATGACGTTCCCGCACGACCCGCGGCCGGCGTCGTGAACCTGGCCCGCGGAGGTTACCCACGCGTAGGATGCGAGTGAATCAGGTCACACCGCATCTGGTTCGCCCGCGCACGCATCGCACACATTGCAGAGGCACCGTGACTTCAGCCGAAACGCTCTATTCCGCGGACGACCGGCCCCGGTCGGCCCGCCTGCCACGGCTGGCCCGTCGAACGCAGCTGCTCGGCGCCGCGCAGGAGGTATTCGTCGCGCAGGGCTACCACGCCGCCGCCATGGACGACATCGCGGACCGGGCGGGCGTGTCGAAGCCGGTGCTCTACCAGCACTTCCCGGGCAAGCTGGACCTCTATCTCGCGCTGCTCGACGTGCACTGCGAGGCGCTCGTGGACCGGGTGCGCGCCGCGCTGGCGTCGACCACCGACAACAAACTGCGCGTGGCCGCGACGATGAACGCCTACTTCGAGTTCGTCGAGCACGAGAGCGGCGCGTTCCGGCTGGTGTTCGAGTCGGACCTGACCAACGAGCAGGCGGTGCGCGACCGGGTCAACAAGGCGGAGCTGGACTGCGCGAGGCTGGTCAGCGCGGTCATCGCCGAGGACACCGGCCTCGCCCCGGACGAGTCGATGGTGCTCGCGGTCGGCCTGACCGGCATGTCGCAGGTCACCGCGCGCTACTGGCTGTCCGCCGGCATGCCGATGCCGCGCGAGGAGGCCGCCCGCCTGATCTCCCAGCTCGCCTGGCGCGGGATTGCGGATTTCCCGCACCTTTAGGGTGCGGGCATACACACCGTCCGCACCTTTAGGGTGCGGGTACCAACACCGTCCGCACCTTTAAGGGTGCGGGTACCAACACAGCCCGCACCTTTAGGGTGCGGGCATGTGCGCCGCCCATACCGCCAAAGGGTGCGCGTGACCCGCTCTGTTCGCTCTCAGCGGACCGCGGCCCGTACGGGCGCCGATCGACGCGGTACGCGCCGGTGAACACGTAGGCTGCGCTGTAGCGTCTTCTGTTCCTCGAAGACCTGCGTTTCGTCTACGTGGAAGGAACCACCGTGGAGATCAAGATCGGCGTGCAGCACGCAGCCCGCGAGCTCTCGATCGAGTCCGGGCTCAGCGCCGAGGACGTGGAGAAGGCGGTGTCCGCCGCGCTCACCGGAAAGTCCGGTCTGCTGGTGCTCGAAGACGAGAAGGGCCGCAAGGTGATCATCCCGGCCGACCGGCTGGCCTACGTCGAGATCGGCGAGCCCACCGCGCGGCGAGTCGGCTTCGGCGCACTCTGACCTCGCACGCTCTACCCGCAACGCCCACTCCTAAGTCACCGACAGCTTGACTCAAATCGGGCGCATCAGGGCGAACTGACGTAGCGTCGGTTCATGTCTTCCTCGGATTTCCTCCGGCTGGCCGCGGTAGGGCTGCTGATCGGCGGGCTCGGCGCGCTCGCCGCAGCCCGCCGGCCGATCCCCACCCGACTGTGGGCACTGCCCCTCGGCCTGGTCGGAGCGCTCGGCGGCAGCCTGATCAGCACCGCCCTTTTCGGCTCCGGATTCCCGAACGCGCGCACCGCGCTGGCCTCGCTTGTATCGTTCCTGCTGGTCTGCGTCTGGACGCTCTACGTGCGCGAACGCCAGTTACCGCGCTGACTCGCCGTCAGTCGTCCAGCCCGAACGCGGCCAGCCGCTTCGCGTGATTCGCGGCCAGCAGGTCGGCCAGTTCCAGGTAACGGTCGCCGCCGAATTCACGGGCGAGCACAATCGCCTCACCGACCACGCGGCGGGCCCACAGCGCGATCCGCGCCCGCAACTGCTCATCTGCCTCAGTAGCCGCACGCAACTGCTGTACAGGCCACGGGTCAACGTCACTGGCGCCTTCTCCGGCGACGCCGTTTTCCGCGACCAACGCCTTGAACAACTCGTCGGTCAGCGGGACGCAAAGGGCAACCGTAACGAGCCCTTCCCACCAGTCGTCCGCGGCGACCCTGCGCCGTGCGTCGTCGACGGCGGGCGCAGCGGCGGCCATACCCGTCTTCGGATCGCTAGCGCCGCCCAGGCCATCGAGCAGTGCACGGTAACGGGTATGCCGTTCGGCGAGCAGGTCGGAGACCTTCATCCGATCGGAAAGGTCCGGCGCCAAGGGCAGCAGAGCGGCCAGTCGCTCCACTTCGGTGAGCGCCGCGTAGAGCCCCGCGGCCCGTGATTGTGTGAGGTCAGCCAGCACATCACGCAGCGTACTCGATCGTTGGCGAACCGCCTGGTAACATGGTGACTTGACTGCGACGGCGGACCTGTGGCCAAGACCGAGTTCTCGGACCTGACCCCGGCCCGCCGCTGCGCGACAGGATGCCCGGTCGGCCGAACGCACCCCGATCGGCTCCGACCGCACGGCCCGCCCCTGACGACGACGGCGAGCGGCCCTTGCGACACCGGTCGGGTTAAACCCCAATCCGGCGGACCGGCCCGAGATCCGCACGATCCCTCGGCCGACCTCCGCCGACACCCGGCCGAACCCCGGCCGAGCAGCCCACGGCCCACGCCGACTACCGGCTGCGATCACTCCGGGGCGCCCCAGCCGTCGCCGAGGACGAAAAGGCTACGACCATCAGCATCCGCAATTCTTCACCCACAGTGACCGAAACCGACAACGACCAGCCGAACACCGACGCCGCATCCGGCGACGAACCCGGCCGGGCCGCGCCGACCTTCGCGGAACTCGGCGTGCTCGCCGAGACCGTCGAGGCGCTCGACACGCTCGGCATCACCGCGCCGTTCCCGATCCAGGCCGCGACCATCCCGGTCGCGCTGTCCGGCGCCGACGTGATCGGCCAGGCCAAGACGGGCACCGGCAAGACCCTCGCGTTCGGCATCCCGATGCTCCAGCGCGTCGCCGGACCGGGCTCCGACCCGGCCTCCGAGCAGGTCGAGGCCGACGAGGCCGCGACCGACGAGGACTCCCCCGCGCCCGCCAAGAACTCCGGCCGCCGCAGGGGCCGCGCCCGCTCCGCGGCCCCGGCAGCGGGCCTCACCCCGGCGCACGGCGCGCCGCAGGGCCTGGTCGTGGTGCCGACCCGCGAGCTGGCCGTCCAGGTCACCAACGACCTGCTGGACGCCGGCAAGGTGCGCGCGGTCCGCGTGCACGCGCTCTACGGCGGCCGCGCCTACGAGCCGCAGGTGGCCGCGCTGCGCGCCGGCATCGACATCGCGGTCGGCACTCCCGGCCGGCTGCTCGACCTGGCCCGCCAGCACCACCTGGAGCTCGGCGGCGTGCGCACCCTGGTGCTCGACGAGGCCGACGAGATGCTGGACCTGGGGTTTTTACCCGATATCGAACGCATCCTGGCGCAGATCCCCAACGACCGGCAGTCAATGCTGTTCTCGGCGACGATGCCGGACCCGATCATCACGCTGGCCCGCAACTTCATGAACCAACCCACCCACATCAGGGCTGAGGCGCCGCACAGCTCGGCGGTGCA
>JBOHCW010000452.1:0-5488 GCA_050725375.1 Actinocrinis sp.
CGGAGGCCGAGGCGGTGCTGGACACAGCCGCGAACGACGCCGGAACTCCGAACGGCCATGTCAACGGCACTGTTGTCGTCGGGAGTGCCGCAGCCAACGGCCGCGCGGCCAAAGACAGCGCGCCGAACGGAACAGTCGACGGCGTGACGCCCGCGCTCTGGGACCGCTCGAAGATCGACGAGACGCAGGCCATTTACGCCGCCGCGGCGAACCGGTCGGCGGCCTCCGCGGCGGGAGGAGGAGGCGGCGGAGGCCGGTTCATGTCCGCGCTGCCCGCGACACCCGAGCTGCTCGCCAAGGTCGCCGCGCTGCCGCCCGCCAACGACGTGCCCGATGTCGACGACACGCTCCTGCACGCCGAGGACCGCGAGTTCTCGCTGCGCCGCCTCATGCGGCCGTTCGTCTGGATGCTCGGCCTCGGCCTGTTGCTCGAGGGGCTCGACGCGCTGGCCTCGCTGCTGATTCCGGCGCTGATCCGCACGGCCGTCGACCACGGCATCCAGGGCCTCGCCTACCACGTCGTGGCGACGACCGCGCTGCTCGGCGTGCTGTTGGTGGTCGGCGACTGGATCGTCGAGTCCATACAGACCATCGTCACCGGCCGCACCGGCGAGCGGCTGCTGTTCCTGCTGCGCATCAAGTCCTTCTCGCACCTCCAGCGCCTCGGCCTGGACTACTACGAGAAGGAGATGGGCGGCCGGATCATGACTCGGATGACCACGGACATCGACGCGCTCGCCTCGTTCCTGCAGAACGGCGTGTCCACGTTCGTGGTCTCGGTGCTCACCTTCTTCGGCATCACCGCGGCGCTGTTCGTGCTGGACTGGCGGATGGCGCTGGTCGTCTACGCGGTGCTGCCGGTCCTGATCGTGGCGACGCTGATCTTCCGCAAGAAGTCGTCTCAGGTGTACACCGAGGCGCGCGAACGGATCAGCGCCGTCAACGCAGACCTGCAGGAGAACGTCGCGGGGATGCGCGTTACGCAGGCGTTCCGGCGGGAGGGCGTGAACCGTGACCGGTTCGCGGGCAAGGCCGACGCTTACCGCGAGTCGCGAGTCAGGGCGCAGAAGTACATATCAACCTACTTCCCGTTCGTGCAGTTCCTCGCCGACCTGGCCGGTGCGGTGGTGCTCGTGTACGGCGCGCACCGAATCGGCCAGGGCACGCTGACGGCCGGCGCGCTGATCGCGTACCTGTTGTACATCGACATGGTTTTCTCGCCGGTACAGCAGCTGTCGTCGGTGTTCGACAGCTATCAGCAGGCGAACGTCGGCCTGCGCCGCATCCGCGATCTGATGCGTACGCCGACCAGCACGCCGCTGGCCGCGAACCCGGTGCCCGTGACGGAACTGACCGGACGCATCACCTTCCAGGACGTTCGATTCGCCTACACGCCGACCGCGCCTGAGGCGCTGCGCGGGGTGGATGTGGAGATCGAGCCGGGTACAACGGTGGCGTTGGTCGGTGAGACCGGCGCGGGCAAGTCGACGTTCGTCAAGCTGATCGCGCGTTACTACGACGCGACGGCCGGTGCGGTGCTCGTAGACGGCGTCGATCTGCGTGAGTACGACCTGGAGGCGTACCGCGCACGGCTCGGCGTGGTGCCGCAGGAGGCTTACCTGTTCCCGGGCACGGTACGCGACGCCATCGCGTATGGACGGCCCGACGCGTCTGACGCACAGGTCGAGGCGGCCGCGCGTGCGGTGGGGGCACACGATCTGGTCGCGCGCCTTTCCGACGGCTACCTGCATCAGGTAGGCGAGCGCGGACGGAATCTGTCGGCCGGTCAGCGGCAGCTGCTCGCCCTCGCGCGCGCGTACCTGGTCGACCCGGACGTGCTGCTGCTCGACGAGGCGACGGCGTCGCTGGACCTGGCCACCGAGGCGCGGGTCAACCACGGTATCGAGGAGCTTTCCCGCACCCGCACCACGCTCGTGGTCGCGCACCGGCTGACGACCGCGGCCCGGGCGGACCGCATCCTGGTGGTCGACGGCGGGCGCGTCGTCGAGGACGGGACGCACGCCGACCTGTTGGCGCAGGAAGGCGCCTACGCGCGGCTGTGGACGGCGTTCGCGGAGGCTTCCGCAGAGGTCTGAGGCACGTGGTCATCTGCCGCCGAGCGGGCCTCCTGTGGCTGATCGCCACGACGGACAACGAAATAGCAACGCACAACTGGGCGCATCGCGAAAAAGTGCGCCCGGACCGCCGGGTGGTCGCCGCGGGAGGTGGTGGGTGGATGCGGCGGCAGTGTGGCGGTCCGGGCGCTCTAAAGGTCGTTTCCCGGTCGGTTAGGGGGAGGGGGGCGGCCGGGGCGTGCCCTATCGGAAAAGTCTGTTGTGTTCGCAAAGAGGGCTGCGGTCTACTTGGCCCTTGGTACGTGCGGCCGAAGTGGAGCACTCGGCGAACATCTTGCTCGGCGGCGGACCCGATCGTCGGTCTCGCGGCCGAGATTGGTTCCAAAGCGGTATAGCGGTCCGCCGCCGGTCATAGCGTCGTGGCAGGGAGCGTCGGCCGACTACGGCCGCGCGTAGCCCACCGGCGTCATGTAGATGTAGTTGCTCGCACTCGGGTTAAGCGAGGCGTACTGGACGACCGTGCCGGTGTGCGGGGCGTGGATGAGCATGTCGTTGCCGACATAGATCGCCACGTGGCCCGGCGAGGAGCCCTCGTAGAACACCAGGTCACCCGGCTGCAGCTGCGAGGCGCTGTAGAAGCGGCTCAGGCCCGAGAACTGCTCCTCGGACGTCCGCGGTATCGACACGCCCGCCGCGGCCCAGGCTGCCTGGGTCAGGCCCGAGCAGTCGAAAGTGCTGGGGCCGGTCGCGCCATACACGTATGAGTCGCCGACCTTCGACTTGGCATAGGCGACGGCGGCTCCGGCCCGGCCGGACACCGAGGGCAGCTTGCCGCTGTAGCTCGTGGAGCCGCCGGCGCTGTTGACCTGGTTCCGTTGAGCAGCGGTCAGCGTGCTCATGATCTTCTTGCGGGCGGCCAGCTTGGCCTCGACCTGCGCCTTGGCGCTCTGCGCCTGACTCAACACGGTCTGCTGCTCGGCCAGGGCGGCGGCGGCGTTCTTCTTGTCCTGCGCCAGCTGCGCCTTGTCCTGCGTCATCGTCCGCATCAGCACGGCCTCCTGGGAGGACTGCTGGCTCTCCATACCGGCCTGGCTCAGGTACTGCTCGGGGCTGGAGCTCAGCGCCAGCTGCAGCGACGGCGAGACCCCGCCGGTGCGGTACTGCTGAGCGGCCTGCAGGCCCATCGAGCTTTCCAGCGTGTCCAGCGCGGTCTGCTCCTGGGTGATCTGCGCCTGGAGGCCGTTGACCTTCTGCTGGAGCTTCGCGTACTGCTCCTTGGCCGCGTCATAGTTGTTCGTCGCCAGCTCAGTTTGCGTGTTGAGCTGATTGACCTCGGCCTTGACCTGGCTCAAGCTCTGCGTGGGCGCGGCCTGGCTGACACTCGGCAGCAGGGCGACGGTCCCGGCGGTCATACCGACCACGGTCACAGCTGTGGCTCGGCCGGCTACCTTCGGGGCGCGATGAGTCGCCATAACTCCTTCTTCCGACGGCGCCTACCGGGTTAGCTGACGGGTTCGGGCTGGAAGAAGTCGCCCTACGCCCCGCCCGACGCGCACGACCCGAGGGCCCTACACACGTGGCGCGGCGATTCACCCCGGGGGACTTGTGGGTCCCCGGTTCTCGAAGCCCTCGCCCGGCTGCGGTCCGGCCCACTAGGGAGAGGGGCTGGTGCCGCGGTACCTGACGGTGCCTGAGATTCGGCGCGGAAGTCCGCGGCCGGTGCGGGGGACCGGCTGGGTCGCTGACTTCTGGGCCGTAACCTTAGCGAGATGTCGCTCGATTGGCGGGTTTAGAGCCCGGGAAATTACCCGGGCTTTGCAGACGGCGCCCCGACGCGGCGTCAGTTCGCCGCCGGGCTCGGCAATCGCGCTGCCTCGGACTCTGCGATGAGAAGTCCGGTTTGCCCTGTCCGATTTCGCGTCAATTGGCCACGGCCGCGGACGCCGCGCGAGGGCCGACGAGCGCGCCGCAGCTTCCCGACGTTACGTCGGTTAAATCGCGGGTTTGTCAGTGCTCCACGCAAGGATGGATCCGGCGCCTCCGCTACCGAATACGCGCTTTGCGTGACTGCCGCGTTCCACACAGTGTTGTTCGTACATTTCCTTGGCGTCGTCGCACTCTTCGATGGTTTGCGCCGCCTTGTCCGTACCGCCCCCGCTGGTGCCCCTCTCCGCTCGTGTGAACGCCGGTGCGCTCGCGGGCTGTTCCTGGAGCGGGGTCGTCAGGGGAACGTGTGCGCCGAGTGGCGGGTTCAGCGCGCCCGGCGGGTCGCCGCACACGGCCGTGGACCCGGCTGGATCCGGGCGGATCCGGCGGGCCGGTCAGCCGCGTCGGTGGCGCCATCTAGACTCGACAGCACGATGAGCGGTTCCTCAGCCTCCTACGAAGCGCCCCTGTTCGACCTGCCGAAGCCGCCCCCGCCGGCGCGCACCCGGGCCGACGCGGTGCTGCCGTGGCTCGCCCCGGCGGCCTTCCCGGTAGAAGACGAGTCGGCGGACAACGAGTCGTGGGTGCGCGAACCGCCTCCGGACGACGCGGAGGGCGGGCACCACGCTCCGCCGCCTCCGGACGACGACGGCCGCGAGCAGCCAGAGTTCCACGCGCCGCGCCCGCGCCGTGCGCAGCTGGACCCCGAGGAGCTGCTGGACGGGCTCAACCCGTCGCAGCGCGAGGCGGTCGTGCACACCGGGTCGCCGCTGCTGATCGTGGCGGGCGCGGGCTCCGGAAAGACCCGGGTGCTCGCGCACCGGATCGCGTATCTGCTGGCCGCGCGCGACGTGCATCCCGGCGAGATCCTGGCGATCACCTTCACCAACAAGGCCGCGGCGGAGATGCGCGAGCGGGTGGAGACGCTGATCGGCCCGCGCGCCCGGATGATGTTGGTCTCCACCTTCCACTCCGCGTGCGTGCGCATCCTGCGCCGCGAGCACGAGCACCTCGGGCTGCCCTCGTCGTTCACGATCTACGACGCCGACGACTCGCGCCGGCTGATCACCTTGGTGGCCCGCGACCACGAGTTGGACGTGAAGCGGCACCCGCCGCGCGGCCTGCTCGCGCAGGTCTCCTCGCTCAAGAACGAGCTGGTCGACTACGAGAGCGCGCGCAGCAAGGCGCAGACCGAGCACGAGCGGCTGATCGCCGCCGTCTACGCGGACTACCAGCAGCGGCTGATCGCGGCCAAGGCGCTGGACTTCGACGATCTGATCATGACCACGGTCAATCTGCTCCAGGCGTTCCCGGGGGTCGCCGAGTCGTACCGGCGCCGGTTCCGGCACGTGCTCGTCGACGAGTACCAGGACACCAACCACGCTCAGTACGTGCTCGTCCGCGAGCTGACCCGGGCTGGGTCAAACCCGGATGCGAAGCCGGCCGAACTCGCGGTGGTCGGCGACGCGGACCAGTCGATCTACGCC
>JBOHCW010000453.1:0-5944 GCA_050725375.1 Actinocrinis sp.
ACGCGACTCCGTCCGGCGCCGCCGCGGGTTTGAAAGCCATGAATCATGATTCTGCGATCAGTGCGGTGCGATTGTGCACTGTACGCGATCGGCCGCGGTGGTCGAGCGAGCGCCGCGGCCTTCGATCAACAGCCGCCGGCCACCGCCGGGATGATCGAGACCGCCGCGCCGTCCTTGGTCTCGGTGCCCAGGCCCTCGGCGAAGCGGACGTCGTCGTCGTTCACGTACACGTTGACGAAGCGGCGAAGCTTGCCGCCGTCGTCGAGCACTCGCCCGCGGATGCCGGGGTGCGCGCTCTCCAGCGCGTCGATGACCTCGGCGAGGGTGGCGCCCTCGGCGCTGACCTCGGCGGCGCCTCCGGTGTAGCTGCGCAGGATGGTCGGGATGCGGACGGTGACGGCCATGGCGGCGGGCTCCTCTGGGTGGCGCGGAAGGCGGAAGTGTGGAATGTGTCAAAGAATTGATATAAGAAAGAGGACGCGACCGCGTCCGACGGCTACAGCCCGGCGGCGCGGAAGGCGGCCAGCGAGGGCTTGATCGTCGCGGTGACGCCGGTGCCGGCCACCGCGTCGAGCGTCTTGAGCCCGTCGCCGGAGTTGATCACCACGGTGGTCGCGTCCGGGTCGAGCGTGCCCGCCTCCGCGAGCTTACGCAGCACGCCGACGGTGACGCCGCCCGCGGTCTCGGTGAACACGCCCTCGGTGCGCGCCAACTGCCGGATCGCCGCGACGACCTGCGCGTCGTCGACGTCCTCGACCGCGCCGCCGGTGCGCCGCACCGCGTCGAGCACGTACGGCCCGTCCGCCGGGTTGCCGATGGCCAGCGACTTGGCGATGGTGTCCGGCCGTACCGGCTTGACCACGTCGTGGCCCGCCTTGTACGCGGCCGAGATCGGCGAGCAGCCGGTGGCCTGCGCGCCGAAGATCCGGTACGGCGCGTCCTCGACCAGGCCGAGCGCGATCAGCTCCTTGAAACCCTTGTCGATCTTGGTCAGCTGCGAGCCGCTGGCGATCGGGATCACGATCTGCTCGGGCAGCCGCCAGCCGAGCTGTTCGGCGATCTCGTAGGCGAGCGTCTTCGAACCCTCGGCGTAGAACGGCCGCAGGTTCACGTTGACGAAGCCCCAGCCCCCGCCCGCCTCATCTCCACTGTGCCCATCCTCGAAAGAGCCGATGAGCTCGGAGCAGAACCGGTTCACGTCGTCGTAGGTGCCGTCGATGGCGATCAGCCGGCCCCCGTACACCGCGGCCATCACCACCTTGGCCTCTTCGAGCCCGGCCGGGATGAACACGCACGAGTCGAGCCCGGCGCGCGCGGCGGCCGCGGCCACGGCGCCGGCCAGGTTGCCCGTGGACGAGCACGACAGGGTGCCGAATCCGAACGAGCGGGCCGCCTCCACCGCGCAGGCGACCACGCGGTCCTTGAACGAGTGGGTCGGGTTGCCCGAGTCGTCCTTCACGTACAGCTCGCGAATGCCCAGCTCACGGCCGAGATTCCCGGCGCGCACCAGCCGGGTGCCGCCGGGGTTCAGGTTCGGCTTGTCCGCGACGTCGGCCGGCACGGGCAGCAGCGGCGCGTACCGCCACACCGAGTTCGGGCCGCGCTCGATGTCGGCGCGGGTGACGGTGCCGAAGTCGTAGGCGATCTCAAGCGGACCGAAACAGGATTCGCATACGTACTTGGGGCCGAGTTCGGTGCGTTCGCCGCACTCGCGGCAGGACAGCGCGACGGCGCGGCCGAAGTCGGCGCCGGTGCGGGCGCGATGCGCGGGGGCGATGGTCATGGCGAGGCCTCTCTCCTCATCTTCCCCGCCGGATTTCGACGGGCCGGAGTTGGCACCTACTCCCGGGCGGGCCTCGCGTCGCGAAGGTCACCAGGGTGGTTGCCGGAGCTTCACAGGGCCGTTCCCTCTGCTCCTCTGGATGAGCAAAACCAGTATGAAGTTGTGAATCCGGCGGCCGTCCGCGTCTTGCGATCGGTGAGTCGGATCTTCTGGCACTGTACCCGACCTCGGCTGAAGCACCACCTCCATTTCATCTGGTGGTCAGATCATCGGTCCCGACCTGCGCACTAAACGGCGATTAGTGGTCCAGGACACAATGGGAGCGGTAGACGAGGCGGATGCGGTGGTTGAGGCTGAGACGGTGACTGCAACGGCGGACCAAGACGAACGCGCGGACCTGCCCGACATCGTCGATGACTGGCTCGCTCGGCGCACCTCGCGCGTCGCCGACTGGCCGCTGGCGCGGCTGCTCGGCCTGAAGGAGCGCGGCGGCGCGAGCGTGAGCGTGGTGCTCCCGGCGCTCAACGAGCAGGACACGGTCGGCCCGATCGCCGCCGCCATCCTCGGCGAGCTGGCGGCTCCGGGCCTGGTGGACGAGGTCGTCGTGCTCGACTCCGGCTCGACGGACGGCACCGCCGCCGCGGCGCGGGCGGCCGGCGCCCGGGTCGTGCACCGCGAGGACGTGCTGTGCTCCATCCCGCCGCGTCCGGGCAAGGGCGAGGTGCTGTGGCGCTCGCTGGCCGCGACGTACGGCGACCTGGTCTGCTTCGTGGACGCCGACCTGGAGCAGTTCTCCCCCGCGGTGGTGCGCGGCGTCCTCGGCCCGCTGCTCGCGAACCCGCGGATCCAGCTGGTCAAGGCGGCCTACGACCGTCCGCTCACCAACGGCGCGACCGTGCATCCGGCCGGCGGCGGCCGGGTGACCGAGCTGGTCGCGCGTCCGCTGCTGAACCTGTACTGGCCCGAGCTGGCCGGGTTCGTGCAGCCGCTCGGCGGCGAGTACGCGGCCCGGCGCGACCTGCTGGAGTCGCTGCCCTTCCCGTGCGGCTACGGAGTCGAGTTCGGGCTGCTGGTCGACACGTACGCGGCGCACGGCCTCGACGCCCTCGCCCAAGTGGACGCCGGGGTGCGCCGCCACCGGCACCAGGACGAGCAGGCGCTGGGCCGGATGGCCGCGGAGATCCTGCAGGTCGCGCAGGCCCGGCTCGGCGCGCCGCGTCCGGTCTCGACCCGGTTGACCCAGTTCGCGCGCAGCGGCGGGGGTTTCACGCCGACGCACTGGGAAACGGGCCTTGACGAGCGGCCCGCGCTGCGCTCGCTGGCCGTGGCCGGCGCCGGGTGCCCTGGCGCCCCCGATCACAGTTCGAGACAACTTGGCTCGGATCGCGATTAACGCGGCCCCGGGCTGGAAACGACGGTCACCGTGTCAAGATCCGGCAACACCTCCGCAACCCCGGGCAAGGCGGCGATCCTGGTCGCCTCGAACCGGGGCCCGGTGTCGTTCACGCTCGACGGGGACGGCGGGCTGACCGCGAAGCGCGGCGGCGGCGGACTGGTGTCCGGACTGTCCTCGGTCGCCGCGGACGGCGAGGCGAACCAGGTCTGGGTGTGCGCGGTGCTGTCGGAGGGCGACCGCGCGGCGGTACGCCGCTCGCCGGGCGAACGGCTGGATCGGATCGGGCTGATCGACTCGGCCTCGCCGGTGCGCATGCTCGACATCGAGGCCGGGACGCTGCACCGCGCGTACAACGCGGTGGCGAACTCGACCCTCTGGTTCATCCACCACCTGCTTTACGCGACGCCGGTCACTCCGTCGTACGGCGTGCGGTTCGAGCGCGAGTGGGAGTCGTACATCGCGTACAACGCGGCGTTCGCGGAGGCGCTGGCTCAGGAGGCGGCGCCTCAGGCGCGTGTGCTGGTGCAGGACTATCACCTCGCGCTCGTCCCCAAGCTGCTGCGCGAACTGCGGCCCGACCTGCGGATCGGCCACTTCTCGCACACGCCGTGGGCACCGCCGGACTACTTCAGGATCCTGCCGGACGAGATAGCCGCGGGCGTGCTGGAGGGCATGCTCGGCGCCGACTACCTCGGCTTTCTGACGGAGCGTTGGGCACGCGCGTTCATGGACTGCTGCGCCGTTCAGCTCGGCGCGAAACTCGACACGACGTCAGGTGCCCTGTCCGTCACGGCAGACGACTCGTCGCCCACACGCGTCGGGGTGCACAGCCTCGGCGTCGACGCGGACTTCATCGTCGAGCGAGCGAGCCGCCAGGACGTCGAGGGCCGACTGGCCGCGCTGCGCGAGTCGATCGGCGACCGCCAGGTGATCGTGCGCGTCGACCGCACCGAGCTGTCCAAGAACATCGTGCGCGGCCTAGAGGCGTACGCGGACCTGTTGCGCCGTCACCCCGAGTGGCGCGAACGCGTAGTGCACATCGCGTTCGCCTATCCGAGCCGTCACGACCTACCGGAGTACCGCGAGTACACGGCTGCGGTGTTACGCACGGCCAAGGAGATCGAGGACGAGTTCGGCACACCGGACTGGGAGCCGCTGATCCTGCACGTCGAGGACGACTTCCCCCGCTCGCTGGCCGCCTACCGGCTGGCGGACGTGGCCGTGGTCAACCCGATCCGCGACGGGATGAACCTGGTGGCCAAGGAGATCCCGATCGTGGCCAACGCGACCGGCGGCGCCTGCGCGCTGATCCTCTCGCGCGAGGCCGGCGCGTACGCGGAACTGGCGGCCGACTCGTTCGTCGTCAACCCGTACGACATCACGGGTACCGCCGACGCGATGCACGCCGCGCTGTCCATGGATCGCGGCGAACGCCGTAGGCGTTGCGAGCGGCTCGCCGCGGCCGGAGCCGCCCTGCCGCCGCAACGCTGGTTCGCCGACCAGGTCACCGCCCTGTCCGCGATCCCCGCCGGCTGAACGACCACGCGCGCCCCACCACGCGACGCACCCGCGAGCATCGGCGGCGCGGGTTTCACGCCGCTGCCGCCGTGCTTGACCGGACCTTGGGATACTGGTCTGCCGCCACCCCGGCAATCAGCCCGGCCGACGGCCACCACCGCCGGCCCCTTGTCCCCGCGTCGAACGGATTGCGCACGTCCCATGGCCGAATTGATCTTCTTCTCCGGAACGATGGACTGCGGCAAGTCGACGCTCGCCCTGCAGATGGACCACAACCGCTCGGCCCGCGGACGGCGCGGCCTGGTGTTCACCCGCAACGACCGCGCGGGCTCCGGAGTGCTCTCGAGCCGCCTGGGCCTGGCGACCGCCGCCGTCGAGATCGCCGCGGACACCGACATCCACGAGTACGCCGCGGGCGAACTGGCGGCCGACGCCGAGATCGACTACGTGATCTGCGACGAGGCCCAGTTCCTCACACCGAGCCAGGTCGAGCAGCTCGCCGCGATCGTCGACGAGCTGGAGGTGGACGTGTTCGCCTTCGGCATCGCCACGGACTTCCGCACCAGGCTCTTCCCCGGCTCCCAGCGCCTGATCGAACTGGCCGACGAGATCCGCGTCATGCAGGTTGAAGCGCTCTGCTGGTGCGGCGCCCGAGCCACCCACAACGCCCGCACGGTAGGCGGCGAGATGGTCCTCGAAGGCGAACAGGTCGTCGTAGGCGACGTGGCCCCCGCCGACGAGGTGTCCTACACGGTCTTGTGCCGCCGCCATCACCGCTCCGGCCAGCCGCAGGCCAAGTCCCCCGCTTCGATCCACTGAGCCGCGCGGTCACCGTCCGCGCCGATGCGCTTGGTCAGGCAGTCGTCGGCGGCGGCGGTCATCCGGCCCGGTGGTCGATCGTCACCTGGCGGCCATCTGAGGACGGACGCGGCCGGAGCGGGCGCGTTGACGGCTCGCGCGCTCGCGGCGCAGGCGCTTGACGAGCGCCGGCTCGTACTCCTGTGCTTCGGGGCGGTCGAGCAACGCGTTGAGAACGTGGTAATACCTTGTCGCCGACATCTCGAAGCGGTCGCGGACCGCCTGCTCCTTTGCGCCGATTTAGTTCCAGAACTGCTTCTCTAAGGTCAGCACCGCGCGGTCGCGGTCCGAGAGGGCCGCTAACGCGTCCTCAGTTGCTTGGGGAGCGACCTGCGTCACGTCCGACACTGCGTCTGACGTCGCTTCCGACACCGTCTCCGACGTCGCAC
>JBOHCW010000454.1:0-2110 GCA_050725375.1 Actinocrinis sp.
GCGCTGGACAGCTCGATTGCGCCTACGACGTCGCCTGTCGGCCTCCGCCTCCGTCTCCGTCTCCGCGACCAACCGAAATCAGTAGCGGCGAAGGCGCTTGTCGCTCAACGCCGGTAGCGTGTCGGAATAGTTGTCGCGCTCGTCGAGTCTGTCCCGGGGGCACGATCTCGTCGATGCGGTCCAGCAGTTCGTCGCCGAGGGCGAGTCCGCCGCCGGCCCTTCGCTCCGCGCCCCTCGTCACTTCGGTAGGCGCAGGCCGGTGATGAGAATGTCGACCATCCGGCGGGCGTCGTACTTCGGATCGCGCTCTACACCGATACACAGATTGCCGACCGCGTGCATGAGCATGTACGACTCCACGTCGCCGCGGACCTCGCCCGCCGCGACCGCGGCTTGCAGCAGCTCGGCGCAGACCGGGCCGAGGCGGTCGATGAAGTAAGCGTGCAGCGACTGGAACCCGGCGTCGTCGGACTGCAACGCGCCGGCGAGGCCGTGCTTCGTGACCAGGAAGTCGACGAACTGGTCCATCCAGCTCGCCAGCGCGGCGTGCGGCGTGGGACCGTCCGCGAGCAGACGCGGGCCGGCCTCGGCGCAGGCCTCCACCTGGTGCCGGTAAACGGCGACGATCAGGTCGGCGCGGGTCGGGAAGTGCCGGTAGATCGTGCCCGTGCCGACACCGGCCTGGGCCGCGATGTCGCGCACCGGCGCGTCGACGCCCGACTTCACGAAGACCTCCGCGGCCGCCTCAAGCAGGGTCTGCTCGTTGCGGCGGGCGTCCGCGCGCTTCGACCTGGCTGCTCGCGACTCGCTCCCGCCCTCGCTCACGAACGCTCCTTCATCCTTCTTCTTGGACCTTCAGGCCGACTTGTAAAACGGAACGCGGTTCCGTATCGTCGTTCCGGAGCGATGTTCCGCTTATCTGTCCATCATGGCAGACGCCGGGTCTCGCGACCAATCCGTGCAACGCGCTCTCCGCGCGATGGAGGACTCTGATGCAGTACCGCACTTTGGGGCGCACCGGCGTGCAGGTCAGCTCGCTCGTGCTCGGCGCGATGAGCTTCGGCGCGATGGGGCGCACGACGCAGGAGGACGCGACCGCGATCGTGGACGGCGCGCTGGAGGCCGGGATCAACCTGATCGACACCGCCGACGTGTACAGCGGCGGCCAGTCGGAGGAGCTGGTCGGCAAGGCGATCGCCGGACGGCGCGACGACATCGTGCTGGCCACGAAGGCGGGCCTGCCGATGGGTGACCAGCGCAACCACCGGGGAGGTTCACGCCGCTGGCTGTTCACCGCCCTCGACGACAGCCTGCGGCGGCTCGGCGTGGACCACGTGGACATCTACCAGGTCCACCGCTGGGACCCGGCGACCGGCGACGAGGAGACGCTGTCGGCGCTGACCGACCTGCAGCGGGCCGGGAAGATCCGCTACTTCGGCTCGTCGACGTTCCCGGCGTACCGGATCGTCCAGGCGCAGTGGGCCGCTCGCGACAACCACCTGAGCCGGTACGTCAGCGACCAGCCCAGCTACTCGATCCTGCAGCGCGGGGTGGAGGCGCACGTGCTGCCGGCGGCCGAGCAGTACGGGCTCGGCGTGCTCGCGTGGAGCCCGCTGGCCTCGGGCTGGCTGTCCGGCGCGATCCGCGAGAACCAGCCGGTGACGACGCTGCGCTCCACGCTCATGCCGCAGCGGTTCGACCCCGCGGTGCCGGCGAACCGCGCGCGGCTGGACGCCGTCGAGAAGCTGGCCGTGCTCGCCGACCAGGCCGGTCTGACGATGATTCAGCTCGCGCTCGGCTTCGTGACCGCACACCCGGCCGTGACCAGTGCGATCATCGGACCGCGCACGATGGACCAGCTGCGTTCGTATCTCGACGCCGCCGACACCGTGCTGTCCGCGGAGGTGCTCGACGCGACCGACGCGATCGTCGCGCCCGGTGTCGACCTGGCCCCGCATGAGAAGGCCGACACGCCGCCCGCGCTGCTGGAACCGTCGCTGCGCCGCAGGTGAATCAGCCCCGAGAGGGCGACCGAGGCGTGGCTGCCGGCCGGACAGCGGCCGTGACGGCCGGGCTGGCGAACTTCCGCCGGGCCGGCCGGCTCTGTCTT
>JBOHCW010000455.1:0-4802 GCA_050725375.1 Actinocrinis sp.
CGCGGCCGCGGCCGGGCCGACGAGCCCGGGGCGGCGAACGACGCGCAGCCCGCGCACCGCGCGGGCTGCGCCGTGTCCGCCCGGCAGGCAGTAGGACCGCGGGCCCAGGGAAGGACCCCCACCACGATGAGCGCGCTTCAGTCAGACCGCAGGGAACCCGACGTCGAACGGCAGGACGGGCCCGTCTCCACGCCCGGACCGCGGCGGCGGCGCGGCGTCAAGCTCCAGAACACGTACATCCCTTACGTGCTGATCCTGCCGGCCATCGTCGTGCTGATCGGCGTGATGGGCTACCCGCTGGTGCGGGTGATCATGCTGGCCTTCCAGAACGTCAACAGCTATCTCAAGCTGGCCGTGCCGAGCCTGGACAAGTGGATCGGCTTCGACGGCTTCGGCAAGGTGCTGGGCAACGCGCAGTTCTGGCAGGTCGTCGAGCGCTCGCTCCTGTTCACGGTCGAGGTCGTGGTTCTCTCCATCCTCGTGGGCGTGCTGATCGCGCTGCTGCTCAACCGGGTCTCGACCTGGGCGAAGGTCTTCGTCGTCACGGTTCTGATGTTCGTCTGGGCGATCCCGGCGCTGGTGACCGGCACCGTCTTCCGCTGGCTGTTCGCCGGCGTCGGCGGGGTGATCGACTACATCTGCTACCTGTTCGGCGGCAGCGGCATGAAGAACCACGACTGGTTCGCCAACCCGACCGAGGGCCTGTACGTCGTGGTCGCCGCCTGCGTGGTCTGGGGCGCGCTGCCGTTCCTCGTGCTGGGCCTGAACGCCGCGATGACGCAGGTGCCGAAGGAACTGGTCGAGGCGTCCAAGGTCGACGGCGCCAACCCGGTGGAGAGCTTCCGGCACGTGGTGCTGCCGATCATCCGGCCGTTCCTGCTGCTGTGCACCTCGCTCAGCTTCATCTGGGACTTCCAGGTGTTCACCCAGATCTGGGCACTGCGGCAGGCGTCCCCGGAGCCCGGCTACTGGACCGTGGGCGTCTACCTCTACGAACAGGGCTTCACCAGTTCGCACTACAGCAACAGCTCGGTGATCTCGATCGCGATGATCCTGCTGATGCTCGCGGTGCTGATCGCGTACATCCGACAGGTCGTCAAGATCGGAGCCCAGGACTGATGGCCGGCTTCAGCCCCGCACGCGCCATGCCCGACCGGCTGCCCGAGACGGTGCGCCGCCCCGCGAGCCGGATGCCCGGCCGCAGCCGGGCGATGACCGGCGTGTGGAACGCCGTGGCCGTCGTGTTCGGCCTGGTGATGGCGTTCCCGATCTACTGGATGATCCTGACCACGGTCAAGTCGAACAACGACCTGCTCTCGCAGAACCCGACCTTCTGGCCGAGCCACTTCGACCTCTCCAGCTACCGCACCGTCTTCGACGACCCTGACTTCCTCAACAGCATGCGCAACACCGCGATCATCACGGTCGGCTCGGTGCTGGCCGGCCTGCTGGTGGGCTTCCTGGCGGCCGTCGCGGTGGCCCGCTTCCGCTTCCGCGGCCGCAACCCGTTCATCGTGGCGATCCTGATCGTGCAGATGGTGCCGCTGCTGTCCATCGCGATCCCGCTCTACATCGTGCTGAACAAGGCCGGGCTCTACGACCAGTACCTCGGCGTGATCCTCGCCTACCTGGTCTTCACCATCCCCTATGTGGTCTGGACGCTGCGCTCGTTCATCGTGAACATCCCGGTGGAGCTGGACGAGGCGGCCATGGTGGACGGCTGCACCCGCTGGGGCGCGTTCTTCCGCATCGTGCTGCCGCTCTCGCTGCCCGGCCTGGTGACCACCGGCGTGTACGCGTGGATCCAGGCGTGGAACGAGTTCGTGCTCGCCAACACCCTGATCAGCAGCAACGACAAGCGCACCTCGATGGTGTGGCTCTCGTTCTACTCCTCCAGCCCGACGCACGGCGCGGACTACGGCTCGCAGATGGCCGGCGCGCTGCTGGTCTCGCTGCCGGTGATCATCCTGTTCGTGATCTTCCAGCGCCGGGTCGCCTCCGGGCTGACCGCGGGCGCGGTCAAGGGATAGGCCGGCACCGGCGCACCGCGCGGTCCGCATCGGGCCGCGCGCATCGATACGCGAGGACGGGACCATGGCGAGACACGGCACCGACACCGCCCGACTGTTGAGCGACGCCGGAGCCGTGCTCCAGGCCGGCTTCGACGGCACGAGCGCGCCCGACTGGCTGCGGCGCAGGCTCGGCGCGGGGGAGTTGGGCGGCGTCGTGCTGTTCGCGCGCAACGTGCGCGACGCCGCGCAGGTGGCCGCGCTGACGGCCGACCTGCGTGAGCAGGCCGGCGACTCGTTGCTGGTCGCGATCGACGAAGAGGGCGGCGACGTCACCCGGCTGGAAGTCGAGCGCGGCTCGTCGTATCCGGGCAACCACGCACTGGGCAGCGCGGACGACCCGCGGCTGACCGAGCAGGTCGCCCGCGCCATCGGCCGCGACCTGGCCGCCGCCGGGGTGAACCTGAACTACGCGCCGGTCGCGGACGTGAACGCGAACCCGGACAACCCGGTGATCGGGGTGCGCTCGTTCGGCTCGGACAGCGCCCTGGTGGTGCGGCACACCGCCGCGTACGTCAAGGGCCTGCAATCGACCGGCGTGGCCGCCTGCGCGAAGCACTTCCCCGGCCACGGGGACACCGGCTCCGACTCGCACCTGGGCCTGCCGACGATCGACTTCGACGACGCCCGGTTCGCCCTGCACCTCGCGCCGTTCCGCGCCGCCGTCGCGGCCGGCGCCAAGTGCATCATGACCGCGCACATCCTGTTCCCGCGCTACGACCCGCACCTGCCGGCCACGATGTCGCGCGCGGTGCTGACCGGGCTGCTGCGCGAAGAGCTCGGATATCAGGGCCTGGTGGTGACCGACGGGATCGACATGGCCTCGATCTCGGCGACGCACGGCATCGCCGAGGGGACCGTCAAGGCTCTGTCGGCGGGTGCCGACGCGATCTGCTTCGGCGGCGGCCTCTACGACGAGGACGCGTTCCTGTACCTGCGCGACGCGGTCGTCTGGGCGGCGCGCGAGGGCCGCCTGTCCGAGGACCGGCTGCACGAGGCGGCGGAGCGCAACCGTGAAGTGGCCCGCTGGTCCGCCGGCGTGTGGTCCGCACGGCCGGATCAGGGTTCGTTCACCGACGTGCCCGCCGGGATCGGCCTGGAGGCCGCGCGCCGCGCCCTGCGCGTCTACGGCGAGCTGAAGCCGCTGACCGGGCCGGCGCACGTCGTCGAGTTCTCGCCGCAGGTGAGCATCGCCGTGGACACCTCGACCCGCTGGGGCCTGATCGAACCGGTCGCCGACCTGCTGCCCGGCACCACCGGAATCCGGGTGTCCGCGCCGACCACCGGCACCGAGTCGGTCGGCCTGATGACCGTCGAGGTGGTCGACCAGGACGCCGGCATCGACGTCGAGCCGCTGCTCGCGGACGCGGCCGGGCGCCCGCTGGTCCTGGCCGTGCGCGACCTGAACCGCAATCCGTGGATGGCCCGCGCGGTCGACGCCATCGCCGCCCGGCGGCCCGACTCCGTCGTCGTCGAGCTCGGGCTGCCGTACGGTCGGATCGACGACCTCGCCGCCCGCGGGATCGCCGTCGTGGCCGCGCACGGCGCCTCGCGGGTCAGCGCGCTCGCCGCCGCCGAGGCGCTGACCGGCTCCAGACCCCCCGTCTGACCGCACAGATCCGCACCACGAGAGGAACGTCAGCATGACGACCACCCCGAGCACCGGGCCCGGCGAGATCATGGCCCGCGAGATGGCCGAGCAGCCCGCCGTCCTCCAGCGGATCCTGGACGAGGGCCTGCCCGCGATCCGCGAGGCGGCCGAGCAGATCAACCGGCGCCGCCCGCGCTTCGTGCTGCTGACCGCGCGCGGCACCAGCGACAACGCCGCGTACTACGCCAAGTACCTGATCGAGATCGGCCTCGGGCTGCCGGTCGGCCTCACCTCGATGTCCACCGCGACCGCCTACGGGGCGCGCCCGAACCTGTCCGACGTGCTCTCGATCACCGTGTCGCAGTCCGGCGGCTCGCCCGACCTGGTCGCGTACACCGAGATGGCCAAGGCCGCCGGAGCGCTCACCCTCGCGGTCACCAACGTGGCCGGCTCGCCGGTCAACCGGGCGGGCGAGCTGAGCCTCGACCTGCTGGCCGGGCCGGAGAAGGCGCTGCCGGCCACCAAGTCGTACACGGCCGAACTGCTCACGCTGTACTTGCTGATCGACGCGGTGCGCGGCGGGGACGGCTCGGCGGCCAAGGGCCTGCCGGAGCTGGCCGCGTCGATCCAGGCCCGTCGCGACGAGATCGTGGACCTCGCCGGTCGCTACCGCTTCGCCTCGCGCCTTGTCATCACCTCGCGCGGCTACGGGTACCCGACGGCGCGTGAGGCCGCGCTGAAGGTGATGGAGACGTCGTACCTGCCCGCGCACGCGTTCTCCGGCGCGGACCTGCTGCACGGCCCGCTCGCGATGGTGGACAACGTGTCCCCGGTCGTCGCGATCGCCTCGGCCGGCGCGGGCGGCACGGCGCTTGAGCCGGTCCTGGACCGGCTGCGCGAGCGGGGAGCAGACCTGGTCGTGGTCGGTTCCCCGCAGCACGTCGCGGGCGCCTCAGCGGGCTTCGAGCTGCCCTCGGGGGTCGCCGAGGAGGTCGCGCCGGTGCTGGAGATCCTGCCGCTGCAGCAGCTGGCCTACGAGATCACCATGGCCCGCGGCCTGAACCCCGACGCGCCGCGCGCCCTGGCGAAGGTCACCGAGACGAAGTAGCGCGACACACGGCAGGGCCCTGGTTCCGCGAGCG
>JBOHCW010000456.1:0-4075 GCA_050725375.1 Actinocrinis sp.
TTCCCGGTCACGGCGGCGATGCGGCCGTGACCGGGAACGCGCCGCGACCTGGACGTTCGCTAGAGGTCGGTGTGGACGGGGGCGTGGGGCGGGCCGCCGCGAGGGTTGATCAGAGTGCTGGCCAGGACGCCCAGCGCCAGGGCGGTCAGGAGCGCTGCCGCGACGTGGCCGCCCAGGGCGGGATCGGTCCGGGGCGCCAGGTGCAGGGTGAGGGTGACCAGGGCGACGCCTAAGGCGGTACCCAGGGCTCGGGTCATGTTGACCAGGCCGCCGCCGGTGCCCGCGGCGCGGGCGGGGATCGCGGTCATGACCAGGGTGTTGTTGGCGGGGGTGAAGACGCCCAGGCCCACGCCCAGCGCGGCGAGGAGCGGCGCCAGCCAGGCAGCGGTGAGCGGGACGAGGATCATGCCGACCAGCGCCGCGGCGGCGATCGCGGAACCGGCCAGCGCCCGTCTGCGATCACCCCAGGCCTTCGGGATCACGCGGTCGCTCCCGAGTGCGGCCAGGGCGAAGCCGGCCGGGAGCGCGGTGAGGATCAGGCCGGCCGTGGTCAGACTGGTGCCGCTGCGCGTGAGGGCGACCGGGACCAGGACGAGCGGGCCGAACAGGACCAGGTAGCCGCCCAGCGCGCCGACCAGGCCGGAGACGATCTGCCGGTTGCGCAGCAGTTGCGGGTCTATAAGAGGGCTGACGGTGGTGCGCAGCCTTCTGGCCAGTGCGTACGCCGCGGCGGCGGCTGCGGCGAACAGGACGATGACGGCCGCGGGCGGCAGGCCCAGGCCCGAGGACGCGGAGATGGCCAGCAGCAGGGTGGTCGTGGCCGTTGCCAGCCAGGCCAGACCGGGCCAGTCGAAGTTGTCGGCGGACGCCTTTGTGCGGGTGCGCGGCAGGAGGTAGTGGCCCGCGACGACCGCGATCAGGCCGACCGGAACGTTGACGAAGAAGACCCAGCGCCAGCCGAGCGCCGAGACGATGACACCGCCCAGGGTCGGCCCGAGCGCCAGTCCCAGCGCCTGCGCGCCGGCCTGCACGCCGAGGGCCGCGCGCAATCTGTCACGTGGGGCGCTGGTGGTCACGAGCGCGACACTGTTGGCCTGGAGCAGTGCGGCGCCACCCGCCTGGAGTGCGCGGAAGGCGACGAGGGTCGCCAGGTTCGGCGAGATCGCGCACGCGCCGGACGCGGCGGTGAACACGAGGAAGCCGTAGAGGTACATCAGCTTCCTGCCCCGCGCGTCGGACAGCCGTCCGACCGGGACGAGCAGGGCCGTCAGCGTGAGCAGGTAGGAGAGGGAGACCCACTCGACGCCGGCCAGCCCGGCGTGGAACCGGGCTTGCAGGGCCGGGTAGGTGAGCGTGGCGATGGACGCGTCCAACTGGCCCATGAACGCGCCCAGGCACACCGCCGCGATGGCCAGCCACCAGCCGCCCTGCCGGTCGCGCAGCCATTCGGGGCGGGGCCGTTCGTAGGTGAGCAGGGCGCGCAGGCCTGGCGGGTGATCTGGACGGTCGGCGTCGGGGAGCGTGTCGGCGGACACCTGACGACTCCCTCCAGCCGGCTCGTGGCCTGCGGTCAGGGTCAATGTTAGGTGATGCCAAGCATTTCTGTATCAAAGGTATTGTGACGGGCAGGTGCCGGGCGCGAGTACCCGGCCCGCTCACCGGTCACTCGACGGGGATGTGCTCCTCTTCGCCGGGCTCCCCCGGCCGTGAGCAGTCCGGGCACTGTGCGTGCTGCTGTTCGACGGTGATCGCCTGGTCTTCGGATTGGACGGCGGTCGCTATCAATGCGTCTATTCCAGGTGTGGACGGCGCGACGTCCGGGAACGTGAAATCGCCGTTGGCCGCCCGGTCGAGCCCGAGCTGCGCCTGTGCGGCCTGATTCAGCGCGACGGGATCGGGCACCAGCGCCGCCGCCGCCTCAGGCGGCCGGCGCGGCGTCACCCGGGCGAGCGCGCGCGTGGCCCAGGCGTGGAAGAGCTCGCCCAGCGGCGGCTCGGCCAGCCCGTCGAGGTATTCGCGGACCATCGCCAGCAGCTCGCCCTGGCCCAGACTGACCGCGTCGAGCAGGTTGACCACCGTCGCGCCGGCCAGTTCCGCGGACGTCTTCTCCTGCTCCCGGCTCTCCTCGGCGCGTTCCCGGGCGCCCTGTTCCTCCGCCAGCCTGGTTTCGAGGTCTGATACGTCTTGCAGCGGTCGGGCGAGCTGCTGATCAGTACTCTGTTCCGCCGCCGCCTCGGCGTCGGGCCGCCCGTCGGTCACGGGATCGGACGGGTCCGATGCCGCCTGTTCGACCGCGGCCGCCCGCCCCTGCAACTCGCCCATCCGCAGCGAGAGGGCGAGTTCGCCCGAGGTCGGCTGATCGCCGCCGTGCGTGGGCGGGTGCTGCTTGTGTATGTCCTCGAACATCTCGATCAGCACCGCGACGTTCGCCGGTGACCTGGCCAGCTGCTGCGCGATCGCCTGGTAGACGGCGACGGCGTCGTCCGCGGTGAGCCTGTCCTGCGCCGCGACGGTGTACCGCTCCCGAATCCGATGGCTGAGAACCGGTCCCACCGCGGGCGGCGCCGCCAGCCCGAGGAACGCCATCAGCATCAGGCCGATGCCCAGCACGGTCGAGGTCCGCCGCGCCGCGGCGACCGCCGGCGTCAGCCGGGCCGACTCCATCCGCCGTACCAGCGCTCTGCTTCGGCGCACACCGAACGCCGCCGTGAGGTACGCCGCCGTCAACAGGCCGTAGACCAGCCCCCAGATCCAGGGCGCGATCTCAGCGCTCTGACCGACGGACGACGCGATGTCCCGCAGCACGCCGACCTCGACCGGCGGCAAGTCCAGCACGTTCGCGAGCCAGGCGAGGGACACCACGAGCACCGAGCCCAGGGTCAGGGCGAACACCACGTCCGCGCCCGCGCCCACCGCGAGCCGGCGGTCCTCGTCGCTCATCCACCGCCACAGCCGGACGCTGAGCCAGAGCATGAGGACGAGCAGCGGCGCTTCGAGCGGCCCGCCGAGCATCTGGTCGTCGAACAGCAGGAACAGCACGTATGCCAGGACGGTCGTCGCGCCCGCGAACGCAAAGCGGCTCAGGCCGCGCCCGGCTCGGCGCAGCCGCCGCCAGACGACAACTGACGCGATGGCTCCGGTAAGCACCGCCAGCGCCGTCTCGCCGGCCCACCTCGCCAGCGTCGTCAGCGACATGACGTGCAGCCATAACAGGGCGCCGACCGTGGCGTAAGCCATGCCCGTATAGCAGCGGAAGAAGTCGCCGTCCCCGGCCATCCCGCGGTGGTCCGAGAACAGGAGCCAGCCGTACATCAGGATGCCGAAGACGCCCACGAGCACCCATCCGGGCGTGCCCACCCGAAGCGCGATCAGCAGTATGCCGCACGTCAGCCACGCGCTCGCACCCGCGGCGAACCTGCGGACCCGCCGACCGGCGCGCGGGCCGACGAGGTAGGGCCGCAGCGTCAAGAACACGGTGCCGCCGCTGAGCCCGCAAGCGCCCAGCACCTCTGCGGCGACCCTGGCGCCGGTGGCGAGCCCCGGCGTGCCCGCGCGCCGGGCCACCGACACCCAGTACAGCAGCGCGATCATGATTGGCACCGCTCCGACCAGCAGCCCGATCCGCACCGCCCGCCGCCGGTGTCCGGCCACGTACGACCGTGCCGACGCGATCCGCGCGACGCACCAGTCTGCCGCCATGAGCAGGAACACCCACAACCCGGCGCAGACGCCGACGATGACCACGGTGTACCCGATGTGCGACCCGACGCTCACGGACTTCCCGGCCCCGCGCAGCAGGAGCCGCGCGATGAGCGCCACGCTCACGGCCGCCGAGATCACCAGCGCGGCCGTCGAGACCGACAAGTCGGCGAGCTTTGCCCTCCACGCACGCAGCCGATGTCGCATGTAACCAAGCGTAGCGATAGCGGCTGACGGCGCGTCAGTATTACCAGGCGAGCGAAGGCAGCGGCGAGATGGCAGCGAGGCGGAAAAGCTGGGCGCCGGCTGCTGCCGGAATGCGGTCGATTTCGAGCTCTGAGATCCGACCGGACCGGGTCAGTCGTCGTCGCGATCC
>JBOHCW010000457.1:0-4412 GCA_050725375.1 Actinocrinis sp.
GACCCGGCCGGTCGCGGCGCAGGCAGCGGCGGACGATCGCCTGCCCCTCGGCAATCAGGGCCCTGTCCCACTTCGCGCGGTCCTGGTCAGCCAGCGGGACGAGTGCGCCGCCGGCGGTTGTGCGGGCAGGCCGCCTGGACTGCGTGAGCAGCATCAGCGCCAGTAGACCCAGCGCCTCCGGCTCGTCCGGCATCAGGTCGGCCAGCAGCCTTCCAAGCCGCACCGCCTCGTCGCACAGGTCCTCGCGGATCAGCCTGTCGCCGGAGCTGGCCGTGTAGCCCTCGTTGAAAACCAGGTAGATGACGGCGAGCACCGCGCGCAGGCGGTCGGGGAGGTCCGCTTCGTCAGGCACCCGGTACGGGATGTGCGCGTCGCGGATCTTGCCCTTCGCCCGCACGATGCGCTGCGCCATCGTCGGCTCCGGGACCAGGAACGCGTGGGCGATCTCGGCCGTGGTCAGGCCGCCGAGGAGGCGCAGCGTCATGGCGACCCTCGCCTCGGGGGACAGGGCGGGGTGACAGCAGGTGAAGATCAACCGCAGCCGCTCGTCACGCACCGGTCCCTCCCGCTCGTCCATGGTCATCGCGTCGTCTTCGGTCTCGCGCGCGTGCAGCAGGGCCGCTTGCGCCTGACGGTCCTCGCGCGAGGCCTCGCGGCGCAGCCGGTCGATCGCGCGGTTGCGCGCCGTGGTGATGATCCAGCCCGCCGGACTCGGCGGCGTCCCGGTTGCCGGCCAGCGCTCGGTGGCGACCGCGAAGGCGTCCTGGACCGCTTCCTCGGCGATGTCGAGGTCGCCGAAGGTGCGGGCCAGGACCGCCACCGCGCGGCCGTACTCCTCGCGGAAGGCGCGCTCGACCGGCGTGCCGGGACGCTGTCGCATCGGGCCGGTCAGGTCCCGTCGACGAACGGACGGACCTCGATCGGCAGCGTGATCACCCGCGCGAACTTGCGCCCCCACTCCAGCGCGGCGTCCAGATCGGGCACGTCGACGACGGTGAAGCCGCCCACGTACTCCTTGCCCTCGACGAACGGGCCGTCCGTCATCATGATCTCGTCGCCCTTGGCCTGCACGACGGTCGCGGTGCTCGGCGCGTGCAGGCCCCCGTTGAACACCCACACGCCGGCGTCCTTGGCCTGGTTCGTCAGGTCCTCGACACCCTGCATGATCTTGCCGAGGACCTCCGGCGGCGGCGCGGTGCCGCCGGCCGGGGTGTAGACGGTGAGCAGGTACTTCGTCATCGGGCACTCCTCGTGGCGTGCGGCCGGCGCTGTCCCGGCCTCTCACCCTATATACGAGTCGCCCGGCGCCGGATCGACACGAGTGAGCCGATCGGGCGGATATCTTCTCGGACCGCGGCACGCGCCAGTCCTCGACGCGGGGGCGGGCCCGCCGCCGTGGGTGTCGCGGCGGGACCGCCCGGTCGGGTCGGCGCTGCGCTTCGGGTGCTACAGCGCGATGTTCAAGAACTGCACGTCGACGGCCACGCCGTGCGCGCTCCAACTGGTCGGGATCGGCACAAACGAGACCACGCCGCTGCCGCCGCACGGCAGGTTCAGCGTGGCCGGGATCTCGACCGGCGCGAAGAAGCTCTTGAGCACGATCGGCGCGTTGGCCGCGGCGGTGGCCGGGCTGGAGAAGATCGCGTCGATCTCGCGCGCCGCCGAACCGGTGTAGCCGGTCACGCTCGACACGGGCATGGCCACGGCCTGGACCTCGACGTACTGGCCGGCCAGCGGGTGACCGGTCGAGTACGGGGTGATCGGACCGGGGCACACCACCCTGATCACCGGTTCGGCGCCGACCGCGCCGGCGTTGTTCGGGTTGACCGAGGCGGTGAAGTACATGTTCGGACCGACCGGGATCGGGTCCTGCACCGGGTCCGCGGACGCGGCGGGGGCGGCCAGTACGGCCGCCGCGAACGCGGCGAGAACCGGCGCGATGGTGCGCAGTCGAACGGTCATCAGCGACTCCTTCGGGGCGCAATTTCGTGAATAGTCGGACGAGTCAGGGTTTTTAGTCCTTATCGTCCAGCGCGGATCGTAGGAGAGTGCTGAGAAAGTGTCAACGAGCGGTCCGAAAGATGGGACAGTCGCCTGATCGGGCCGGTGAGGCCGCAGGTCAGGCCGGGTGCGCGAGATCCCTGGCAAGGCGTCGCAGTGAGTACTTCACGCCGAGGGAGATCAGCGGGCGCGTCACGGCGAAGCCGATCCGGCCGAGCGCGCCGAGCGGGATCACGACGTCCTCGATCATCGACAGCACACTGCCGCCGCCGGCGGCCTCGGCGACCTCGAACCTGCCGGTGCCCTTCAGCGAGCCGACGTGGTCGACCTCGAAGCGGTGCGGCGGCTCCCACGCGGTGATCACCATCGTGTCCAGGAAGCCGAGCCTGCCGAAGCCGGTGAACGCCTCGATGCCGCCCCCGACGCCGTGGCCGCCGTTCGCCGTGCCGCGCACCGTCGTGGCGAGCATGTACTTGCTCTGCCGCCCGGGGTCGGTGATCGCCGCCCACACGTCCTCGACCGGCGCGTCCACCGGAACGCTGACGGAGACGTGCCCGAGGGGTTTGGTCGTGGTGGTCACGCCGCAATCATGGCACTCCCTCCCGGGTCTCGCAGGTGAGACGAAGCCCGGGAGGGAGTGTTCTTCAGCGCTGCGCTAGCGCCTGAGCTATGCGGCGTACACCTGGAACTCCGAGAGCTGACCCGCCGGCCAGCCCGTGTTCGCGGTGAAGTTCAGCCGCAGGTAGCGCTCTGATGTGCCGGTGAAGGTGATCGTGACGGTGTTGCCGGTCGCCGGATCGAAGGTGTAGCCGGCGGACGGGACAACGGTGCTGAAGTTGCCGCCGTCCGTGCTGCCGAGCACAGACAGCGTCTGGGTGCGTGCGCCCCAGGACGTGGACGGCGGCAGCGTGAGCACGACTCGTTTCACGGAAGTGCCGGCGCCGAGGTCGACCTGAAGCCACTGCGGGAACGCGTTGTTGTTGCTCTCCCAGTAACTGTTGGCGTCGCCGTCGACCGTGTTGCCCGGTGCGTATGTCTGGGTGCTGCTGCTCGCGGTCGTCGGCTCGTGCAGCGCGAGGTTCGTGTTCGTCGGCGGCGGGTTGGTGCCGCCGGTGCCCGGGTAGATCTGGAACTCGGAGACCTGTCCCGCGGGCCAGCCGGTGTTGCCGGTGACATTGAGCCGCAGGTAGCGCTCGCTCGTTTCGGCCGGCAGCGGGATGGCGACGGCGTTGCCGGTCGCCGGGTTGAACGTGTAGCCGGAGGAGGGAACCAGGGTGCTGAAGGTGGCTCCGTCGGCGCTGCCGAGCACCGAGAACGTCTGCGTGCGCGTGGCCCAGGACGTGGACGGCGGCAGCGTCAGGGTGACCGAGCCAAGGCCCTGCGACGAGTGCAGGTCCGCCTGCAACCACTGGGGGAAGGCGCTGTTCGTGCTCTCCCAATAGCTGCCGGTGTTGTCGTCGTTGGCGTTGGACGGTGAGAAGCCGCCGTTCGAACCGCTGGCGGACATCGTGGCGCCGAGCGCGAGATTCGTCGTCGAGGTCGGATTCCCGGTGCCGGACAGGCTCACCGTGAGCGGGCTGTTGGTCGCGCTGCCCGTGACGGTGACGGTTCCGGTGCGCGTTCCGGCAGCGGCCGGGGTGAACGTGACAGAGATCGAACACGAAGCGCCGGCGCCGAGCGAACTGCCGCAGGTGTTGGTCTGCGCGTAATCGCCGTTCGCCGCGACCGACGAGATCGACGCCGCGCCGGTGCCGGTGTTGGTCACCGTGACGTTCTGCGCCGCGCTGGTCGCACCCACGTTCTGCGCCGCGAATGTCAGGCTGCTGACGGACGAGGACAGGCTCGCGGACGGGCCGCCGCCGCTGCCGATGGTGGCCTGGCCGGTCAACCGGATGTCGCGCGAGGATGAGCCGACGTAGACCTGGTTCGCGCCGTTCGCGCTCGCCCAGGCGCCGTTGGCGTAGTACTGGAAGCTACGCGCGTCGAGGGTGAGCGTGACGTGCTGGGTCTGGCCGGGGTTGAGCGTGACGCGCTGGAATCCGCGCAGGTTCTTCGGCGGCTCGCCGGTCGAGGCCGGCTGTCCGACGTACACCTGGGCGACTTCGGTCCCTGCGACGCTGCCGGTGTCGGCCAGGTCGAAGCCGACCGCGATGTTGCCGGACGCGTCGGGCGCGCCGACCGTCAGGTTGCTGTAGCCGAAGCTGGTGTAGGACAGGCCGAAGCCGAACGGGAACATCGGGGTCTTGCCCTGCGCGTCGTACCAGCGGTAGCCGACGTCCAGGCCCTCGTCGTAGCTCACGACACCGTTGACCACCGGGTAGTGCTGGGGCTGCGTAGCCGGCGCGGGCCCCTGGGTGCCGCTGGCCGGGAAGGTGACCGGCAGCCTCCCGGCCGGGTCGGCGTCGCCAAAC